>JAGCKY010000141.1 GCA_017647245.1 Elusimicrobiaceae bacterium | reverse complement strand
CCGGCGCAACGGTTGTTGCCGGCGTGGGGGGAAAAGGATTTTTCGCCCCAAAACCGCTGGGGCCGTCGTACTCTTTGCCCGTAAACACCGGACAGATATTACGATAATCACACCAATGACATTTATTTTCTTCCGGTGTGGGCGCGAATTTGGCCGCACGAATATCATCGGCCACGTTTAGTACCCGTTGCCAAAATTCATACATTTCTTTATCTTCACAACGTTCAAAAGTCAATTCCTGTAACGTCGGCAAATGATAAAAACTCATCTGCTCTACCCGCACCTGTTTGACTTTGGGCTCCAACGTCTGTACCAGTTTAAGTACCATCGGACTACTTTCCGCTACTTTTTGATACATCATGAGTTGGTCCGGCTCTCGCTGTACGGTTTTACCCGTCTTATAATCCAAAATTTTCACACGTCCGTCGCCCAAATAGTCAATCCGGTCTAAAATACTAATTAAACTCAATCCGTCCATTTCTAACGTGCTTTTCATTTCAACAGACAGCGGATGCACCAGACTCTTGCCATATTTTTCATAATAAGCCCGGATAATACGGCAACCTTCTTCAAATCCCAGGGCCTCTTTCTCCATAGAGGCGTAGCCCTTTTGGTCAAAAGACGTACTGTCCCAATGCTTTTTAAAGAAAGCCAACGCCTGTGTCAGCGTCGGAAATTTAGCGGATTTAGGGTCATAAATATATTCCATTACTTCGTGTAACGCCGAACCGAACGCAAAGTAGTATTTCGGTTGTTCGGGCAGCATATGCACGTAGCGGAATTTATATTTTTGCGGGCATTCTTTATACATGCCCATCTTGGAATAAGAAAATGAAAGTCCTTTCGCCATACAAATCCTCTATATACACTTATGATTATTGTAGCATTTTACGCACCGGCCGTTGCGTACACACGCGCGCTTGAACTTAACCGCAGAAAAACGTTATAATATCTTCGTCGGAAGGGGGGAAATAATGAACGAAAAAACTATTTACAATTTGACTTTCAATGAAAGTCTAAGCTACACACAAGGCCATTTGACCTATACGTGGTTGCGTGTACCCGGCGGGTGGAATTTAACCGTAGAAAATAAAATCGGCATTACAAATACTTTTGTGCCGCAACGCGCCGAATGGAAAGAGCTGGCCCATGAAATGGAAAACAAAGCCACCGATGTAGCCGGACGCAAAATGATGGACGAATAAGCCCCATCTATCACCGGGTTGTTGTTTGATGCTGCGTGAGAGTTAGCAAAAACACCTCTAATTTTAGTAAAATGGTTATGTTGCCCCCGTAGCTCAATGGATAGAGCACCTGCCTTCTAAGCAGGGGATTACAGTTCGATTCTGTACGGGGGTAGTCTTTTAGTAAATCCCTTTCTTTTTTATTATGCCCAAAGTAACCAAACTACAAGTCAAACAATGTACCGATGAAATCAAGTACTTAATGTTATCGGGAAAAGATTTTGCGCAACCGCTTGCCCAATTGTATACGCAATTACGGTTGCAGGCCAAATACGAGTGGCTGGTAGAGGTCTATCAGCTTTTGCTGCTCTATGCAAATGATGCACAGATTAGTTGTTTATATCATTCTGCTTTATTACAAGCCCTTTTGCAATTAGGTTACGCGCAAGAAGCCCAGCAAATCGGTCAAACTTTGCTTAAACAAAACCCCGCAGATCCCGAAACACGTAAGCTATTACAATCCGTCCATATGCGCAAAGAAACGGCCTTACCCGCCTACACTGCGCTGGCTGTTTTAAGCAAGTATACCTCCGCGTGCACCCACAAAATAATTGACACCTTACCCGCCCAATGGCAGGATAAATTGGCCGCGCTTTCTCCCGAAAAATTGACTACGCTGGGATATTACAAAAAACAAAAACAATTGGCCCGCGCCCCCAAGCCATACCGTGAAATACTGCATACTGATTTTGATGAATTAACCTTATGTTATCTGTTCCAGTTGGACCGCGCTGTGGTGGCGGTAGCCGGGGCTTTATTGGAAACCTTACTGGCCTTACACTTGCAACAAAAATATAAATTCAACCGCATTACATCGGGAGGGCAACGCAAAAAAGTGTTTGATTTAAGTTTACACGAATTACTGCATATTTACAGTCAGAAAAATATATTGTCTCCCTCGGTACTGCACTTGTGCCGTGCCGCACGGGCCCAACGTAATTTTATCCATCCCGGTAAGGAATTGGCAGAAAAAAATTCGTTAGGACACAGTAGTCGGCAAATTTGTTTCTTGGCAGTAATGGAAGTAATAGATGCTCTACTGTAAATTTATTTTTACAATTTGAATAAAATATACTATAGTATTTGTGTTGGGTTATCTTACAAAAGAGGAGAATTACAAAGTATGTTCAAAACGTATTTCTTGGATGTGATCACAAAGCACTATGTAGACTTTGCTGGACGTGCTACCCGTACGCAGTTTTGGTTGTTCACGCTGTTCAACTTCATCATTACATGTGTTCTTTATGTATTGGGAAGCTTTGACAACGGCATCGGTGCGCTATTTGACATCGTGTATGTCTTGTATGGACTAGCCGTATTGTTACCCAGCATCGCCATGGCTGCCCGCCGCTTGCATGACATCGGCCGCAGCGCTTGGTGGTTGTTAATTGCGTTTGTACCGTTTATCGGTGGAATCGTATTATTAGTCTTTTATTTATTGCCCAGCAAAAAATAAATGGTTGATTTATAACGCCCGCTTCGGCGGGCGTTTTTCTGTCTAAAGAGGAATTTATGCCTACAACAAACATATCCCGCGCACAAGCATGGGAACTAATAAAAAAATATAATGCAGAGCCGTTTCATTTAATTCACGCGCTGACCGTGGAAGCGGTGGTGGCAAATTTAGCAGACAAATTAGGTTACGGTGCGGAAAAAGATTTTTGGGCATTATGCGGGCTTTTGCATGACGTAGATTTTGAAAAATTTCCGCAAGAGCATTGCAAAAAAGCGCCGGAATTATTAGCAGAAATAAATGCCGAACCGGAACTGGTGCATGCGGTTTGCTCGCACGGATACGGACTTTGCTGTGACGTTAAACCCGAGCACGAAATGGAAAAAGTATTGTTTGCGGTAGATGAATTGACCGGGCTAATCGGCGCGGCGGCGCGTATGCGTCCGTCCAAAAGCACGCAAGATATGGAGCTGTCCAGTTTAAAGAAAAAATTTAAGGACAAAAAATTTGCCGCCGGCTGTTCGCGCGATGTTATCAAACAAGGCGCGGAAATGTTAGGTTGGGAACTGGACAAGCTTTTAGACACCACGCTTCAGGCCATGCGCGAAACGGAAACTGCCGTTGCGCAAATGGCTGCCGCGCTGTAAAATAAATTTGTTTATTTCTTACCAATAATATATGGTTGTCTTACGATTAGGTGCTGTTAACCCAGATTCTGCTTTACAGATATCGTGGGCAGCTTGGCTAGTAGCGACGCATGCATGTTTACCTGCCAAATCAATAAACTTACTGCCCTGATGTTGTAAATATATTCTGTAATTTATTTCCGAATCAGCACTGGTCGGCGCATTCCCGCACACAATTCTCTTCTCACCATCGGACAGATTAATACTACAATATCCCCGATTGAACGAATATTCACAATCAATGTCCTTACAAGTTGTTTCGGTTGGCGGTTCCGGCCAATCTATCCCCAGTACATCCACATCAGAATTGTATTCATTATTTTCTAAATAATAAACTTCTTCCGCATCTGCAATGGCGCGCGTAAGCGGTTTAAGTGTGGCATAACGGCTTTTTAATACTGCCTTTTGATATTGCGGCAAGGCAATCGCGGCCAGTATGCCGATAATTAAAACAACTACTAATAATTCTATTAGCGTAAAACCGTTATCCCTTCGCCCCTGGCGGGAGAAGGTGGGCGTAGCCCGGATGAGGGGGTCACAAAAAATATTCTTCTTTTCATTCCCATCACCTGCCCTCCGGGTATCCTCTCCCGCAAGGGGCGAGGAAAAAACTATTTCTTTTTCTTTTTTCATACTGTTTCCTCTCCTATTCGTCACCCCGACCCTGCGGGCGGCAGCTATGCGGGGTATAATGTCGTTTACTGCCCGGCCTATATCCCGCATAAAGACACTGCGGGATGACGAGGCCGGGGCACTACACTCCGTATTGTACCAAAAAAAAAAAACAAGTCAAGCCTTATTTTTACGACGAGAAAACAATAAAAAACCCCTATCAAAAAAGATAGGGGGGATATTTTTGTGCAAAGATTTTTATAATTCTTTTTCCAACTCGGCAAAAAACTCCGTCGCTTTTTGTTGCACAAATTCGTCCGTAATCGTTTCCGTGTAAGCAGATTTAAGCGTATTGACTTCCACAATTTTGGCGCCGTTTTGCTTGGCGATAATCGGCAAACTGCACGCGGGCATTACCTGCCCCGCTGTGCCGACCACCAGCACCACATCGGCGGCCCAAATCATCTCTTGCGATTTGTCATACACGCCGGGAGGAATCCCTTCGCCGTAGAAAACAAAATCGGGTTTTAACACACCGCCGCATGCACAACGCGGGGGAAGTTGCGTTAAATCCACCTCGGCGGTGGCATACCGTTTGCCGCAATTAATACAATGCATGCGGTGAATAGTGCCGTGAAATTCCTGCACGTTTTTATTGCCGGCCTTTTGGTGAAGCCCGTCAATGTTTTGCGTAATCACGCCCTGAAAGCCGCCGTGCTGTTCCAATTTGGCAATCACCTCATGCGCTTTATTGGGGTGAGCTTCGTCCATACAGGTAAAGAAAATCTTTTTCATTTCTTCCCAACTGCGTTTCGGATCAGCATAGAAGAAATCCAATTCAATAAACTTTGGGTCGTACTGATTCCACAAGCCGCCCGCGCCTGTAAAGGGGGGAATGCCGCTTTCTACTGATACACCCGCCCCGGTAAAAATTACGCCGCTTTTGGCCGATTTAATTAATTCTATTGCCTCGTTCATACTGCTATAATATAAAATATTGGATAGGTTATGGATATCAAATCACTCAAAGTTAAAGAAATTATCGCGCGCGGTTATATCAATCCGTCCAAACTGCCGGGATATGATTATGTCATTAATCCCTATGTCGGTTGTCCGCACAGTTGCATGTATTGCTATGCCGAATTTATGAAACATTTCAGCAATCACGACGAGCCGTGGGGCACGTTTACCGACGTAAAAGTGCGCAGTTATGCCGTTAAGCCCGTACCTCTGCAGGGTGCTAGTGTCTTTTTAAGTTCCGTGACCGATTGCTACAATCCGTTGGAAGAAAAATACCATATTACGCGCAAACTGTTAGAACAACTGCGCTACAGCGGCGCGAAAATTACGATTTTAACTAAATCGGCGCTGGTACTACGCGATATTGATATTTTTAAAACAATTCAGGACTTGACCGTCGGATTTTCCATGAACACTGACAATGATGCTTTCCGACGGGAAATTGAACCCGGTGCGGCCTCTGTATTAGAGCGTTTGCACGCGTTAAAGACTTTAAAAGAAAACGGCATTAAAACATGGGTACACGTTTCGCCCGTCTTTCCCGTGCTGACAGATTGGAAGGCATTGGTGGAAATGATTATGCCGTACGCGGACAGTTTAAGTTTTGAAAATTTGAAACTACGTGCGGCGTCTTTGGTGCGTGTACTCTTATACATTACGCAAAAATACCCCGATCTAAAACCCTTATATCATCAAATTTATAATGAAAATGATATGACGTATTGGCGCACACTGCGTAAAGAAATTTTGGCGTTTTGCAATAAATATAAACTCGCCGCCGCCGTGTATTTTAAAGAGAAAGAAGAAAACTAAAAAACTTTTGTACAATTTATGAAGTACGGGAGAATGAATATGAAAAAAGGTTTTACGTTAATTGAACTGTTGGTAGTTGTATTAATTATCGGTATTTTGGCGGCGATTGCCCTGCCACAGTATAAAAAGGCGGTTATCAAGAGCCGGCTCGCCACCATTAAACCTTTGTTAGCTTCTATTAAAACAGCTGAAGAAGAATACTATTTGGCAAACGGCCAGTACACTGATGATTTAAGTCGTTTGAGCATAAATGTTTCTTGTACCACGGTAATAGAGGATGTTTTCCGCTGTGATAATTATTTTGTGATTGACCCCATGGTAGGTACAGAAGCAAATATCCGTGCGCACTATTGCCCGGATTATTTAACCAATTGGAATAAATGTAACGGCGATAAAGATGATTTCTATTACACCGTTTGGTTTGACCAATCAGCGCACCCGGGCGAGCATATCTGTACCGGTTTATCCGAATTAGGACAGAAAATCTGCGCCGGCATGCAATAAACTTTTTATACTGCGCCACCTTT
>JAGCKY010000140.1 GCA_017647245.1 Elusimicrobiaceae bacterium | reverse complement strand
CGTAACAAGCACACAAAAGCGGTGACTTTCCAACTGCGGATGAATGAGCGTCTGCGGATAGCGCGGCTTGTAGGGAATAATTACCGAAGCGGTGGAAGATTTTTTGCGCGGCATTATTTCTCCCAACGCACGACTATCGTTTGCGGCGCGGCGGGCCCGTCTTTTCCGTCGGTCCAGCCCAAAATGTTTTTAGCTGTAAACACCGCAAACGACGCCGAATAATTCCCGCGCAAACTGTTTTGGATTAAAATATCCCCCTGCAAATCACGCGCTTTTTTGGCCGCTTCGGCAAAATCTGCGTGCGTTTCTTCCCATTTCATCAGCTGCGCTTGCGTGACCCCCAAACTGCGCGCAAACGCCGCAAATGTAGGTAGTTCCGATGCGGTTTCCACCAGTGCGATAGAGCCGTCCTTTTTTTGCACTTCCGTCACGCGAAAAGGCGGCACGTCAAAAAACGCCAGTAGTCGCGCCGCAAACTCCGGCTGATACGTAAGCACAGTCGCGCCTTTTCCGCCCGTTTTAGCGGCTTTTTTGCACTTGGAAACGGGTTTTTGGCCCGCCCAGACAGAAGAAGTTTGCATTTCCATTTGTTCTACCGGAAAAAGCGAAACAACCTCCGACACACCCGCGGTGGCCGGTTTATCAGATTTCATAAGAATTTCCTCGTGTTTCACAAGGACAGCGGGACATCAAAAAGAAGGACAAAAAAATACAAACAGAACTGTTTGTATAAATATATTATAGCAAATTAGACGGAGTTTGTCAAATTTCAGACGGCAAAACACCCCGCAAATGCCCTAACAAACTAACGTATATTATTGGCCCAACTCCAGAACGCATCTTCAAAGTTAGATGCATTGTTGTAATGATACGCGCGGCCCATGGCTTTTTCGGCGGAATAAGTTTGATAAACGGGCTTGCCTTGCGCGTCTTTCTTCGGAAATCCCGTAGACGGGTCGCGCACTTGTTCGCCTTGTGCCATCAGACGGGTAAACTGCTCAAACTGCATACGGTTGGACGGGGACATGCTCCCCGACGGATTTAACAGAAAACGCACCATGGCATACGCTTGTAAATACCACGCCTGCGTTTTATTGCGGCTTTCCATAAATTCCAGCGATCCTTCCTGCATAAATTGGTCAAACGGCATCAGCGTCACGCTTTTGCCTTTGTGTCCCGGTTTGTTGCCGGCTGTAGTTTTCTGTGAGCCAAACATTTTGGTAGAGCCAAAACTGCCGATGGTAGATTGGCTTTTCGGGTCGCGTTTTAAAGTAACGCGGCGTAAATCATTGGCCCACGGACCGCCTTTAGCGCCATTATACGCTTGATCTTCCATATAAACGGCCAATCCTTCGTCCAGCCACGTGGGGGTCATCAGACGGCCTGTTTTGTATTTATCAAAAAATTGTTGCGTAAAAACATGTACCAACTCGTGCGTAAACACTTCTTTGAGTTCCTGTTGTTTGCCGGGCTCATCATAAACAACAATTTCGCCGCGCGTCGGATAAGCCAGCGCACGCGTCCACTCTTTGGCGTTCGGTTCGTGCTTTAAATAACTGTCATAATCTTGGTACACAAATACCCGCACTTTATCAGCCATCATCCACGGGATATTGCGGCGCAACGTGGCGTAAGCGTTTTCAAATATCATGCTCATATTAGACGAGCCGATGCCGTTATTGCGCTTTTGATTATAGATAATAAAATGCGTGCTGTTGGCGCGTTGCCATTGCACACCCGGACGATAATCACTCGGATCAAACGGACGCTTACCCGCGGCCGCCGACGGAACTGCCTCACCTTGGGAAGCCGCCTGCGGAATTACCCGCCCGGCGGAATTAACCTGTCCGCTTTGCATCATACGCGCGGCATAATCCAATTCGTCTTGTGCTTGTTTTTCCTGCGCGTCTGTGCTTTGTTGGGAATTTGTTAAATTAGAAAAACCGGGTAAATTGGCATTGGGTGTAAGCGGTACGTCTAACGATGTGGCCGGCACCATACCGATACCACTTAAATCGGGCAAAGACTGGGCCGCTTCTTCTAGCTCGGCTTGTCTTTTTTCGGCGGCCGCTTTTTCCGCGGCGGCTTTTTGTTGTGCTTCGGCCCGTGCTTGGGCTTGCGCCTTGGCGGCTGATTCGGAATAAGCCCCCGAAACATCCGATGCGGCAAAAGCTTGTTTAAGCGAATCTAATCCGTTGTTTGACTGCGGCATCTGCTGACACGCAGCTCCCGCCGGGCAAGACACGGTTTGCGCCCCTAGCAACCACGGCAACAAAAGCACACACGCCAGCCAAACTGTTTTACGCATAAAATACTCCTAGAGTAAATTAGTTGTACTTTGATTTACCGTATAAACAAGACGCCACACATCTTTTACTTTTTCAAATTCAGCCGTTACTGTATAGGGGGTTCCGTTGTAGTCATATTCGCAGGTATAAGAACGCACGCGATCCCCCGCCGCACACGCACCGTCTTTGGGATTAGCGCAATACATAATGGGCTTTCCTTTATTATCCCCGCTTTCATCTCCGTTTAAATCCCGTCTGAAAGCAGCCGGCGTTTTGGCAGACCATACTCCGTTTACCTCTGCCATGCAAGCTTGGATTAACACTTCGGACAAAGCGGCACGACGGGTCTGACGCGCTGAACTGGTACGCGAAAGCGTCACACGCAATAACATGGTGGTAATACCTGCCAATACCATCGTCATTAATAAAACTTGCATTAAGGCCGCGCCTTTTTTATTGTTCTTCATATATCGCCTCAAAACCCTCTGGAAATGGGAAATTCTTCTTCCATTACTTCGTTTACAATGGGCTCACTGGTTAACTCTACAATGAGGTTTACCTTCAATCTGCCCGTTTTTTCTTGCTGGAAAAGCGGTACGGGATATTTCCGGCTTACCCCCCCTATCTCAAACGAAGTATTGGGAATATATTTGACATTGGTTAATACCTGCTCACCCGGAGTAGAAGCATCCGTACAGGATGCATTTTTATCCGTGCTGACCAAACGCCAAATCACTCCGCCTGTGTAGGTGGTAAGCTCACTAGGTTCTGCCGCAGTACTACCGCGCTTAAAACAATACGTAATCCACCGCACTCCGTCTAAATTATTGTCTCCCAAATTGGTCGCATCTAATCTGACCGAATTGCCGTCTTTATTGCGCACACTCAAGGCATTACCGGCGGCATTGACCCCTTGACCGATTTGTAATACACGTACTTTATCGGCGCTATTAGTGAGCGGACCGGCGGCATAAGCCAAGTAGGTTGTTTTTTCTAAATCTGAACGCAACATGCGCATAAACAAAGACAAATTATTGCGCAACATAACACGACTGCGCCCCACACCCGATTCACGCGCGGCTCCACGTGATAAAGATGCCAATGCAACCCCAATCAGCCCCACAATCATCACGGCCAACAATATCTCTGTTAAGGTAAATCCTTTTTTAAAATAAGCTTTCTTTTTCATAAAGTAAATCCATTACACGTGATATCAAACTGAACCTTGTACGTCGGTTTTTCAAAAGAATTTGCTAATCCGCTACTTATCCCCCACACATTATCGTCCGTAGTTTGGATTCCGTCTAAACGGTCATTATCCCGCACTTCATAAGAGGAAAAATTCTCTTGCCCGATGTCATCTGTGCGTTCTTTTAACGCTACCGTGGAAACCGTATAAGAAAAACTGGACCCATTGTTCCTATCGCAAATGGGAGGCAACATACAGTTGATATTATGCGTTCCCGTACTCAAAGTAGAAGATGCTTCCCCGCCGCATAATCCGTTCTGGTAATCGTTATAATCGCTGGGCGTAGCGGCAAACACGTGTGCTTGTAATAATTTGGTGGCTCTTTCCACCGCTAAAGCCATTTCTTCGCGGATATCCGGCCCGCCGGATTTGCGCGAGGCAGAGAGCAACACAGCAAAGCTGGCCGTAGCTACCAAAGCCAATAGCATCAGCGCAATCAGCCCTTCCAACAGGGTAACGCCTTTTTTACTTTTTAAAAATCTATGTATCATGGACATTTTATTAATCCTCACTATCTACCGGTATATTCACCGCGTAGTTGCCGCCGTTTGCTTTGGCTTTGACACGGGAATAAACACGTATCCAATATCCCTCACTGCCGGCATACTTTGACCCTGCCGACGTAGCATCGGTACCTGTAGCACCGGCATATACGTATGTATCATTACACACACCGCTTGAGCCAGTACTGCCCGAGTTATCACAGATATAAAACGTATACGGCAAGTCCGCAAAATCACGCCAATCTAAAAATCCGCAAGCAAAAAGCTGGCTGGCGGCCACCGTATTGGTCGTGCCTGACGGCGGAACACCATATTTAGACGGATTGGTACAAGTTGCACTTGTAAAACCTTTAGTTTGGGCCCCCGTGAAAGAGGAACCGACCGTAATATCCCAGCCTTTATTGCGTTGGTAAAAAGAACGGCGCGCTTCGGCTAATTTAAGGACTGCACTTTTTGCACGGGAATTTTTGATATCAAAACGCACCTTACGAAACGCCGGCAACGCAAAGCTGACAATTAGCGCAATCACTAATATCACAAACACAATTTCCATCAAGGTAAAACCTTTTTGCTGGGATATAATTTTTTTCATAAATGTATCCTTATATCAGTTATATTCCCTTACATCATCGGGCCATACACAGTACATATAAGACTGATAAGCTGACGGTAATTTAGAGCCAACTATACCGCGCACGCAGGCCAATGCATTGTTTTTGCAAGTACTACTATCCCCTGCACCACGGCAAGCGTAATACGCAAAATAAGGATCACTCCACATACCGTTTTCCAAATAACCGCAACCGATTAATTTGTACGGGTCTTTACCCGGTTGATTCAGTGTACAACTTGTGGGGCTATCGCTATTGTGCATTTGCCCTTGAATCACAATCCCGTCATAATCCAACTCTGCACGTTGGACAGCATTGGCTAGTTGGTCCAATCTGGATTTGGCCTGATTCCAACGGGTTTCGGCCGCGCTGTTACGGTATTGCACCGTCGCAAATACCAGCAAGATGCTGATAATTGTAGCCGCGATGAGTAATTCCATTAATGTAAAACCTTGTTTTTTTAACATAAATTATCCTTTAGTTATGCGCAAACTCACCCGTCTGCGTAATCCATGCACAAGTAGGCGTATTGTTGTCCGTTCCCCCAGTATTCGAGGATAACCTTGCCATACACGCAATAGCATTGGCATTGCTTGCATTAGTACAACAGGCAATATCACCCGTCGCATTAAGATCAATCCTAAAAAAATATCCCCTATACCGATTGCTGATATTGTCTTGCGCAAAGGGAATTTGATTAATATATTTATTTGTCATTAGCCAACCCACTATACCGGAGCAACTTGTAGGTGGTGTAGCACTGCTATTTGCCTTGTTAGCTGTAATGTTACAATAAGCCGTCTCGGTAGGAAAAGTATAATCAGGATAATTTGCCTTAAACATTCGCACACCATTTCCAACATCCAACAATACTCCCTGCGCGGCTAAATAGTGATTCTTATACTGCGCTTTTTTATACATCGGTACCGAAAACATAACCACTACCAGCGAAATCACTACCACTACCATGATTTCCAGTAAGGTAAAACCGCCGCAAAATTTTTGTTTTACTTGATTCTTCATAATTCCTCTTATTGTCCGCCGATTTGAGACAGCTTGAAAATCGGCAAGAAAATGGACGCCACAATAATACCAATCAGCGAACCGACGCCCACAATCAAAATCGGGTCAATAACCGCAGAGAAACGGGCAATAAACTGATCCACGTTATCGGAATAAAAGCGCGACAGCGTGGCAATAATGCCCGGCAATTTACCGGATTCTTCACCCATCATCATCATTTCCGTCATCAGTCCCGGGAACACTCCCGCCGCACGGAAAGAATCGGAAATAGAACGTCCCGCGGCCACTTCTGTTTTCGCCACGCGCAAGGCATGCTGAATAATTACGTTGGTCTGAAAAGATTCTTCCAACACTACCAAGGCGTTCAAAATCGTTACACCGCTGCGCAACAGCGTAGAGAGCGTAGTCAACATACGCGAATAGTAAATGTTACGCAAAAAGTTACCGAAAATCGGCATAGAGATTAAGAAAGCATGCCAACGTTTTTTTCCTTCCGCCGTTTTGATATAAAAACGGAAAGCAACAAACGCCAAAATAATACCCACAATAATCATCACGCCGTGATTAATCAAGAAGCTGGACACGCCCAATACAATGGTGGTCAGCAACGGCAAATCAATGTTAAAGTCCTTGAAGATTTGCGCAAACGTCGGCACGATGCCCAAAATAAAGTAAATGAGCACGCCCACAGACGCCACACACAAAATCGCCGGATAGGTAATAGCCGTAATGATTTTACTGCGCATAGCATCTTGCGTTTTGATATATGCCGCAATCTGCGCCAACGTATCGGCCAAGTTACCGCCGACTTCACCCGCCTGCACCAAAGACAACCAAATGTTATCAAATGTTTTGGGATGTTGCGACAAAGCGGAAGTTAAAGAGTTACCCCCCGCTACGTCTTTAGCTACCTGATTAAGCACCATACCCAAACGCGGGCTGGAAGAATATTCACTCAAAAGCGCAATGGCGCGCACCAACGGCACACCACCGGCAATTAACGTAGAAAGCTGTTCGGCAAAGAACGCAAGTACGTGTCCTTTTACCTTGCCGCCTACTTTTTTCTGTTTTGTGGCTCTGCCAAACAAAGAGTTTCCTTCTTTTACTTCCAAGACGATAAACCCCTTGTTCTGCAAAGCAAAAACAACGCGGTCCCGGCTTTCGGCATTAATGCTGCCTTTGCGCGTATTTCCCTGCGGATCTTTTACAATGTAATTATATTTTTGCATAAACCCGTTTATTCCTCCGAAGTCGTAACAGCTAAAATTTCATCTACGGTGGTCAATCCCTTCACTACTTTACGCCAACCGTTTGCACGCAGATTTAATGCGCCGCTGTTATCGATCACTTTACGCATTTCAATCAAATCCTGCGTCTTATAAATGATATTACGCAAATCTTCACGGATACGATATACTTCGTAAATGGCGCGGCGGCCTAAATACCCGGTACCCACACATTTGGGACAACCCACCGATTTATAAAAAGTCCACGTACCGACATCTTTGGGATTAAAGCGGCCTTCATTGATAATTTGCGCCACAATTTTCGGATCCGGTTGATACGGTACTTTGCAATACGGACACAAGATACGTACCAAGCGCTGGGCCGCCACCAACTCCAAAGAGCTAGAAAGCAAGAACGGCTCCATGCCCATATCAATCAAACGCGGAATAGCACCCAAAGCATCGTTCGTGTGCAAGGTAGACAACACCAAGTGACCTGTCAAAGCGGCTTTTAAGCACGCTTCAGCCGTTTCGTTATCGCGCACCTCACCTACCAGGATGACGTCCGGGTCTTGACGTAAGAAAGAACGCAACCCCGCGGCAAACGTCAAACCAATCTGCGGTTTAACCTGTACTTGGCTGATACCGGCCAGCTTGTATTCGACCGGGTCGTCCAATGTCATAAAGTTGAGCTCCGGCGTACGAATCGTGGTAAGTACCGCATTTAACGTAGTAGATTTACCCGAACCGGTAGGCCCTGTCAAGAAAATTAGTCCGTGCGGCAAATTGGCTGCTTCCAAGAACGCTTTTTTCTGTTCCGGTTCAAAGCCCAATTTGTCTACGTTCATTTCACCGGTACCGCGGTCCAAAATACGAAGCACCAGTTTTTCCCCGTACACCGCCGGACACACAGACACACGGATTTCAATGATACGGTTTTGATATTTCAAACCAAAACTTCCGTCCTGCGGCAAACGTCTTTCCGCAATATCCAGTTTAGACAAAATTTTAATACGGGAAATAATAGCGGCCACGGAATCTTTCGTGGGCGGTGTGCGTTCATACAAAGAACCGTCAATACGGAAACGCAAACTTACACGTTCATCAAACAGTTCCAAGTGAATATCAGACGCACGTTCCGAAATGGCTTGTTTCAAAATGGCGTTTACCAACTTAATGTATTGCGAAGACGTACCCGAGTATTTATCAAAGTCCAAGTTTCCGGCATCAATTTGTACATCTTCATCACCGGCGGTATTGGTAGCGTTATCTTTACCGGTTTCATTTACGACTTCTTCCAACAGGTTTTTGTGACCGTAGAAAGAATCAATGACAGATAAAATTTGGCTCTTGCTGGCAATAAAGGGCTGCACTTCTTTGCCCGCCATCATGCGGATATTATCAATCAAAAATAAGTTGGACGGATCAAAAAAAGCAACCGCAAGTTCATTGTCTTCAATAAACAAAGGCACCACTAAATTTTCACGGGCAAATTTTTCCGGAATCATTTTTTGCAGGTCTTGTTCCCGCTCCGGACTTAAAATGCCGTTTTCCTTGGAAGCGTAAGGGAGAGAAAGATGTTTTGCCAATGCCGAGGTTACTTGCTCTTCTGTCGCAAATTCCAAAATAACTACCGCGTCCGAAACAGTAGTATTATTCTGTTTAGCATACATTTGAGCACGCTTGATTTGTTCATCGTTCAGCGTTCCCTGCTCTTTTAAAATATCACTTATTTCTTTTGCCATTTTGCTTTCCTTTACGCTCTCAAACCCTGAATTTTTTTGATATGTGCCCCCTTTTATGGGCAAAGGGGGCACATCTGAAAATAACCGGCTAGCAGAAGTTATTCTGCCAAAATCGTCGGTGTGATGAAAATGACCAAGTCCGTCGTAGATTTAGACGTTGTACGGCTGGTAAAGAGCCACCCTAACACCGGGATATCACCCAAGAGAGGCACTTTGCGGGTCTGGTCGGTCTCACGAGAAGTGAGCAAACCGCCGATAACAACCGTTTGTCCATTTTTCATACGTACCAAAGTAGAAGCCGCGCGGGTTGTCGTATCTTTAGAGAAGTCAAACCCAGAGCTTACTAAATCGGAGTAAGAAGGTTGTACGTACAAGGTGACGTATCCTTCGCGGTTTACCTGCGGGGTAACCTGCAAGGTCAAACCGACTCTTCTTCTTTCCGCAGAAGTGGTGGTCATACCTTCCCCTGATCCGGCACCGGATTGGCTCATCGTTTGACCGACGGTAGCGTCCGTAGAGGTGGTGATAGTAGCTGTTTTGTTGTTGAGCGTGACCACTTTCGGTTTACCCAAGTATTTAGCTTCACCGCGGGTAAGCAAGGTTCTCAGTACGATTTGGAAACCCGTGAAATCCAACACGCCGGCAGAACCGCCTTCGGAAGAACTGGAGCTACTGCTACTGCTGCTACTGCTACTAGAACCGGATTGGCTCTCTGCATAGCTGGGGAAGATCCAGTCCCATCCGTGCAATTTCGTTACGCCG
>JAGCKY010000139.1 GCA_017647245.1 Elusimicrobiaceae bacterium | reverse complement strand
ATGATACAAGCCGCTCGCAGTATTGAAGCCGCGCAAGAAGTTTTTTATTTGGAAAACGGACATTACGCTGATGATTGGGATGAATTATCCGTTACACTCTCCAAAGACTTACCTACAGAACACGGTGGACGCCTATCTATTGGACATGCCGGATTTTCAACCGGTGCTTCTTATACCTCTGCTATTTACTATGACGAAGGGGACAGCCGCGTTGCTTCTTTCTCGTTATACCATATACACAACACAAATTCTCCAAAAGGCGAAATCCGCTGTGTTACTTATGCTTCAAACAAAGCGCGCGGCAAAGCCATTTGCGAAGGTTTTGGCGGCGAATTAATCAGTGACAAAACTAATTGCGGTGACACGGGAGATACCATTTGCAGAACCTATAAACTGACCAACTTATAAGCAAAAGGGCAACATCAATATGTTGCCCTTTTTAATTCCCAAAATTACAACTATTTCACCGCATCATATCCGGTTTGTAAAGCTTTGCGGTTAATCTCTAACATCTCCGGTTTGGCGCGTTTGTAAACTTTCTTCATCGCGTCGGCCACACTTTCCAGCGTAACCGCGCCCGTCAGTTTGATAAACGCACCGAGCGCAACTAAATTAGCCACGCGATCCATACCGACTTTTTGCGCCAGCTCATTACACGGCACGCATACCGTTGTAATGTCGGTGCGCGTCGGGCGCGAATTAATTAGCGAGCTGTTCAAAATCAAAAGTCCGCCTTTTTTAATCAGCGGCTCAAATTTCGGCAGGGACGGCTCGTTCATCACAATAACCGTATTGGGCGCGGAAACAATCGGCGTATAGACTTCGCCGTCGGTAACTACCACCGAACAGTTGGCCGTTCCGCCGCGCATTTCCGGGCCGTAAGAAGGAAGCCAGCTGGCGTTTTTCTTATCTTCCACGCCCGCTTGCGCGAGCAAAATGCCCGCCGAAACAACTCCTTGTCCGCCAAATCCGGCAATTCTGATACCTTGATACATTAGTTGGCCCCCTCGTCCTTAAAGACACCCAGCGGATATTGTGGCATCATTTTCGTGCGCACAAATTCCAACGCTTGCTCCACATTGGCATGCCAGTTGGTCGGGCATTGGGAAATGACTTCCACCATGCTAAACCCAACGCCGTTGACCTGATTTTCAAATGCTTTTTTGATAGCCTTTTTGGCGGCTATCACGTGTTGCGGCGTGTCCACCGCCACGCGCTCTAAATACTTCGCACCTGTAATTTGCGCAAGCATTTCGCACATATTAATCGGCCAGCCCTGCAGTTTCGGGTCGCGCCCTTTAGGGGCGGTGGTGGCCACTTGGCCGACCAGCGTGGTCGGGGCCATTTGGCCGCCGGTCATGCCGTAAATCGCATTATTAATGAAAATCACGGTAATGTTTTCGCTACGCACCGCGGCGTGTACGATTTCCGCCATACCGATAGAGGCCAAATCGCCGTCACCCTGATAAGAAAACACAATCGCATTTGGTTTACTGCGTTTAATGCCGGTGGCAATTGCGGGGCCGCGCCCGTGTGCACCTTGTACCATATCACACGCAAAATAATCATCGGCAAATACTGCACAACCCACCGGGGCTACGCCGATTACGCGGCTTGCGATACCCAGTTCATCAAACGTTTCGCCCATTAAGCGGTGCACAATACCGTGTCCGCAACCCGGGCAATAATGCATGGGTTTATCGGTCATGCTTTTCGGTTTTTGCGCTAAAATCGTGCTCATTTTGTACCTCCTTTGCGGTCGCCCTGCACACCCAAAGACAGGTCGCGTTTGCACTCATAAGAAAATCCTTCGGCGTGGCGTTGCAAGTCAAACAGCCCGTCGGTTTTTCCGGACAGCGCCGATTTGGCCGCTTCCAAAATCGCCGCACCTTCCGGTTGGCCTCCCGCGGGATAGGCCTTCAAATAGACAGGTGTTTTGCCGTCAATGGCCAGTTTCACATCTTGTACCATTTGGCCTAAACTTTGCTCTACCGCTAAAACGGCTTTGCACTTTCCGGCCAATTCGGCTAATCGCTTTGACGGAAACGGCCACAAGGTAATCGGGCGAAACAGCCCCACTTTAATGCCTTGCTCTTTGGCATGGCTGACCGCTTCCAAACAGGCGCGGGAAGATAAACCGTACGCCACTAACAGTACATCACAATCTTCCGTGTTGCGTTCTTCGTAGCGCTGTTCTGTCTTTTCAATGAGCCCGTAGCGTTTGGCACGCTCGGTTACGTCGGCAATCAAATTATCACCTTTGTAGGAAAATACTTTGGCTTTGGGGCGTGTGCCTTTTTCAATATCCACCGCCCAATCAAATTTGCCCAGTTTATTGGGATCAATCGGGTCAAAATTAAAAGCCATACTTTCCATCATCTGGCCCAAAATACCGTCGGCCAAAATCATACAAGGCATGCGGTATTTTTCGGCCAGTTCAAAACCGAGTTTGGGGAAATTGCCCAGTTCTTCCACGGAGTTCGGCGCGAGTACAATTACATGATAATCGCCGTT
This sequence comes from Elusimicrobiaceae bacterium, assembly GCA_017647245.1. Classification (GTDB taxonomy): domain Bacteria; phylum Elusimicrobiota; class Elusimicrobia; order Elusimicrobiales; family Elusimicrobiaceae; genus Avelusimicrobium. The sequence goes on along the minus strand of JAGCKY010000139.1, from coordinate 6,285 downwards.
ACCGCCGCCGCGCGTGGCTTGGAAATAATCCCCCTGCGCACCGCCGATACTGCCAAGCCCCGGCCCGCCGCGCATGACATTAACGATCAAACACGGCAAATCGGCACTGGCTAAATAGGTAATGCCTTCTTGTTTCAAGCTCACACCGGGCGAAGAAGAAGACGTCATACTGCGCGTACCGGTTGCGGCTGCGCCGTACACCATATTGATAGCGGCAATTTCGCTTTCCGCCTGTACAAAAGCCCCGCCGGCATCGGCCATATAGGCAGACATATATTCCGGCACTTCGTTTTGCGGCGTAATCGGGTAGCCGGCAAAAAAGCGCGCTCCGGCGCGAATCGCCCCTTCGGCCAGCGCCTCATTTCCTTTTCGTAATGTTTTTTGGGTCATAAAATCAGTCCTTGATTACCGTAATGGCAACATCGGGGCACATCATATAGCACATCGTGCAGCCGATACAATTTTCGGGATGTTTCATCTCAGCCGGGAAGTACCCCTTTTTGCTGATAGTTTCAGATTTGCCCAAACATTTCTTCGGGCAGGCATTGACGCATAGATAGCAAGCTTTACAGCGATTAGCGTCTACTTCTATTCTGGGCATAGTACCTCCTTTGCAACTTACTTAAATTGTATGTCTTTTTTAAACACAGGTGCAATACCTTTTCTGCATTATTTGTTAGAATAGTTCTATGGAGAAAAAAGATATATATAAGGAATTATCCGCACAAGCCCGCGCACTTTTGCACCCGCGCTTTGGATGGCTGTCTAATGCGGCCAATTTATCGGCGCTGATTTATCATAACTTACCTGATTTGAATTGGGCCGGATTTTATTTACTAGACGCAGACGTCTTGCGGCTTGGGCCTTTTCAGGGAAAGCCCGCCTGCACGGAGATTGCACTCGGTAAAGGCGTTTGCGGCACGGCGGCTTTGGAAAAGAAAACGCTGGTAGTGCCGGACGTGCATCAATTTGCCGGGCACATTGCGTGTGACAGTGCGTCTAAAAGTGAGATTGTTATTCCCGTAATTATTGGCGGCAAGGTGTGGGGCGTATTGGACATTGACTCGCCTGTTTTGGCCCGCTTTGATGAGGTAGACCGCGCGGGGTTAGAAGAACTGGTACGGATTTTTACAGAAAGCAGTTTTAAAAAATGTCCGTAAATAAAGAATTATATGCCTAAACAACCTGCAATTTATATTTTAGCCAGTAAAAGAAATGGCACATTATATGTTGGGGTTACTTCCGATTTAACAAAACGGGTATGGGAACATAAAAATGATTTAGTAGAAGGTTTTAGCAAAAGATATAAAGTTCACTTGCTCGTATATTACGAGTTGCATGCAGATATGCCGCAAGCTATAGCAAGAGAAAAAACACTTAAAAGTTGGAAAAGAAGTTGGAAAATAAAATTAATTGAGTCTATAAACCCAATTTGGAAAGATTTGTATTTAGAGCTATAACTTTCATTTCCGTCATCCCGGGCATGGACCCGGGATCCAGCGTCGTTTATAAGAAAAAACAACCTTTATAAACAGACTGGATGGCGGATCCATGTCCGCCATGACGTCCTTAATATGATATTTGATGCAAGGCGTAAAATTTGATATCATATATGTGTAATGCCGAGGTAGCTCAGTGGTAGAGCACTGGTCTGAAAAACCAGGTGTCGACAGTTCGATCCTGTCCCTCGGCATTCTTTTTCTTATTAAAACCCCTTACTTCTTTGTTGTTCGGTTATTCGGATACCTCTGCCCTCCGGGCAAGTTCCTACAGTATACCTCATAACCTCACGCCTAGAATTAAGGGGTTTTACTTTGAAAAACCAGTTTGGCTCTACTGCTTTTTCCCTCGGCATTCTTTCTGCCTAATTTGCCGTACTTCGTTTAGAAACTGGCGTCGTTTCCCTCTTTTCCTGTCAACAACTTACACCATTTTTCGCCGTCAGGACTACCGCTACCCCAACCACAACGTATTCCTTCAATGCTTTTATATGCCACAATATAATATTTCTTTGTTCCGCTCGTGTTTCGTAAACAGTAAGCAATAATATTACCGTGCGTACCCGTGCTGGCTGCCGAACAATTAAAGTATTTGGCATTCTGTACTGAGAGTGCATTTCCGGAAGGGGTACCTTCGCTGCCCGGAATTTGAATATCCAAATCATTTAAGTCTGTTGTATATGTACTATTGGCTAAATAATAACGCTTTTGTGCATCTAAAATGGCACGCGTCAAAATGATTCCTTCTGTAGCACGGGATTTTTCTACTGCCTTTTCATATTGCGGCAGCGCAATAGCCGCCAGGATACCTATAATTAAAACAACGACTAACAACTCTATTAGCGTAAATGCTTTTTTCATAAAACACTCTCCTCTATTTGTCGTGCTGAGTTGCTTCTGCTCAGCACCTCAACCGCTTTTTTTAAAGCTGAGACCCTGAACAAAAACCTTTCAGGGCGACATTTGAAAAACAACCACTACCCCCGTATTGTACCAAAAAAAAAAAACAAGTCAAGCCCTATTTTTGTCCAACAAAAAACCAAATAAAACACAACAAAAAAAGCGGGAAAGACAAAATGCCTTTCCCGCCTATTCAACAAATAAATAATTTATTTCACTTGCACTAAAGCAAAATGCAAATAATCCGTCTCCGGCATACCAATTAACACCGGGTGATCCTTGGCCTGTCCGCGCAGTTCCACCAGCACCGCGCGCTTGCCGGATTTGCTCACACCTTGGCGGATAATATCCACAAATAATTCGCGTGAAATATGATGTGAACACGTGGAAAATGCCAAATACCCGTCTTTCTCTAATCCTTCCAAAGCCATTTTGACCAGCTTTACATACAAGCCCACCGCCTGCGGTAAATTTTTGCGGCTCTTGGCAAAGGCCGGCGGGTCTAACAGCACCATATCGGGCTGGTCGGGCAGTTCTTTTTTCTTCATGGCGGAAAGCACGCGCTCAGCATCGTCGCGGTGATACACGGCAATATCTTTTACGCCGTTGAGCTCGGCATTTTTGTTGGCAAATTCTACCGCCGCCGCGGAAGAATCCACGCCCCACACTTGCGCCGCACCGTTTAGCGCGGCCAAGATACCAAAAGACCCGATATAGGAATATAAATCTACCACGAGTTTATCTTTAAAATACGGTTTTAAAAACGCGCGGTTTTCGCGCTGGTCATAATAATAACCTGTTTTTTGTCCGACCCGCAAAGGCACTTCAAATTTAGCACCGTTTTCCTCAATGAGCACCGTTTCCGGCACTTCTCCGACGATTTCCGGCGTATTTCCGAGTCCCTCCAGCCCGCGAAACGCACTATCGGCACGGTATAAAATGCCTTTGGGTTTGTAAATCTTTTTGAGCGCGGCGGTAATGGCGTCCTTTTGTTTTTCCATGCCGGCAGTTAAAATTTCCGCCACCAACACATCGCCGTACCGGTCCACAATCAGCCCGGGCAATTGGTCACTTTCGCCGTAACACATGCGACCATATTTGCGCACCCCGATTTCTTTGCGGTAATCGTACGCCAAATCCAAATGTTCAAAAATAAAATTTTCGGATAATTCCTGCTCACTTTTTTGCACCAACCGCACGGCAATTAAACTGTGCGGATTAAAAAATCCGGTCCCCACGCAAGCGCCCTCGCTATCCAGCACGCGCACGAGCGTGCCCGGCTCAATAGACGTATCCAGCCCGGCAATTTCATTGGAAAAAATCCAATAATGCCCCGCCGCAATGCGCCGCTGTTCTTTGGGTTTTAACCGGATTTCAATCATTTTTTCCGTCCTTATGCAAATCGTCCACTTCCTGCACCGGCACACCGGAAGCGCACAGCGGGCAGTCTTTAGCGGTAAAGGTTTGTATCGGATAAGACAGTAACGCACGTAGCGGCAAGGTCAGCGGCAAAATGCCCATAGAACGGTCCACCATCACCGCAATGCCCAGCACTTTCGCGCCTGCAGATTTAATCATTTCCTCTGCGCGCAGTACTTTGCGTCCGCTGACGGTTACGTCATCTACCAAAAGCACCGTTTCGCCGGGTTTAATGACAAAATTGTGTTTCAAAATCATATTGCCTTTGCTGTCTTTGGACGCAAAAATGGCACGCGCTCCGCGCACGCGCGCTACCTCTTGCGCAAGCACAGAGTTGGACGGCGTAAGCGCCATCACCACATCGGCCCGACCCGGAAATTTATCACTCATCGCTTGCGCAATTTTTTGTGCTAAATGCGGATGCTGCAACAACAGCGAAGTTTGAATATACGTCTGGCTATGAAAACCCGAGGGCATCACAAAGTGACCTTCTACAATCGCGCCGTGCTCTTGCAACAACGACAATAGGTCTAAATTATTTCTTGGCATGGAAGTCTCCTTTTACAAACGCTGAACTTTTTTTAAATTCCGTACGCAGGCCGCGTTTGACGGCGGTTTGGATTTGCGTATTGGTTTTTTTAGCCCGCAACATATCCAGCTTGGGCTTTAACATAGAAGATGATACTTTAAATGCCAGCGCCGGATTACCGTTTTCATCGGTCAGATTTTCGGCCAATATCCCGCGGCGCGAGGATGGAGTAATCATCGTCCAAATTACTAATTCAAAAGTTTCACGCACCCAGTCCACCCAACCGGACACCGCCGCTGAAATAACCGGGCCCTGCGTAAAAGCGTTATTTATAATCATTGTACCGTTTTTAAAGTCTACTGACACAGCCATTTCATCTACCGCCACATCTTTTAGCACTTCCCCCACCTTAAAACTTCCGCTCGTTTCCATACGGTGCAACATAATAAACGGCGTATAAGTCACATTGAGTGCTTGCTGTTCTTCGGCCACTTTTTCCATTTGATGAATAATACCTTTTTCCAGTTTCATGTCCAATGTACCGTTTAATTCACTGCCGCCCGGCAACATTCCGGTAAAGTCAAACTCTGCATTAAACCCATTGCCCGAAAGCACCGAACTAGTAAAGGTATCGGCATATAAAGTGCCGGAAAAGTTGGGCATAAACGTGGGCAAGCGGTCGCGGAAATTGCGCATCCACGCCAAATCTCCCGTTTGCGCTTCACTACTGCCGCCGCCGGAAATAGCACTGATTACATCTGCAAAATCCTGCACGGTAGCGATAAAAGACATCGGATTAAATTCCTTCAAATAAATAGACGTATCAATGGTGCGCGAATCTTTCTTAATATCATTAATGGACAGGCGTAATTTAAGCGGCACATCATTAAGTAGCGCCGAAGCAAAATACCCATATACATTGCCTTTGCGGTAAGAGGCAGAGAGGTTTAATTTGTCAAAAGTGCTGTTGGCTACTTGCACGCGCCCGTCGGTAATGCGCGCATATAAATCTGCAAAATTTTGTTTGGCAATAAATTGTCCGCTGACGTTTTCTGCTTCAAATCCCCAGAAAGATCCCCACACTTTTTTGCCGTTTATTTCCAGTTGCGGCCAGGTGTATTTTCCTTTTTGGCGCGCAAGGGTGGCGGTCAGTTGCCCTTGTCCTTTGAGCGCAAAGCGCGACAAGGCCGGATAGTATTTGGTAAGTTGCTCTAAATTGGTCCAATCGGTTTGTAACTTTAAATCCATCGTCAGCGGCGCGGCGGCAAAATCCATATTCCCCGATGCCGATGCTTTGAGTTGTTTGGTTTCAAATAGCACTTCATCCAGTCCTAATTGTGTGTACGATTCGTTTAAGTGGCCGCGTGCGGTAAGGGTAGATTGCGGCACATGAAAAGCAGGCAAATTTTTCTCAAACACAGACAGATCGTCTGGCTCTAATTCCGGCACTTTGGCCTGCACCGAGAAAGACGGCGCGCGCAAGTTTTCCAGTTGCAATTGCAAATCTACCGGCTTACGGAAAACTTCCACGCGTGTTTTGAAATTCTGCAATGAAAATTTTTCCCAATTAAAATTCGCAAAATTAATTTCCCCGTAGCCGCGGATTTCCAAATCCGAGATATGTTTTCCCCACCGATTGCGCACAATGGTACTTAAACGAAACGGAGACAATTCATTAATATGCAATTTCTTAAACTGCATATTCAGTCTGTAAATTGCATGTGAGGTGGCGCTTTTCAAATCTTTATAGCTTAACACACCGTCGCGCACGCGCCAGTTTTCAATATGGATTTGCCATTGTTGTCCCGTTTTTTCATTGACATAGGTGGCTTGGTTATTTTGCGGCATATGAATCGGCGGCATATTGTAAATGCCTTCTTTGGAACGCACTACTTCAAAGTGCGGCTCGTTGAGCGTTACTTCATCAATGATCAATTT
>JAGCKY010000138.1 GCA_017647245.1 Elusimicrobiaceae bacterium | reverse complement strand
GGCGTGGGCGCACACGTGACGGGTGTATCGCCCGGCCCGGTAGTTACCCGCTATGAAATTCTGCCCGATGCCGGCGTGAAAATGTCTTCTATTACGGCCTTGACGCAGGATATACAGGCCAGCATGCAAGCACGCTCTATCCGCGTGCAAGCGCCTATTCCGGGTAAAAACACCATGGGTTTTGAAATTCCCAATTCTCACACGGTCACCGTGACCATGAAAGAAATTTTAGAGTCGCCCGTTTATGCCAATTCCAAAGCCATACTGCCGATTGCTTTGGGCCGCCATGCCAACGGCGACCCTGCCGCCACTATCGCCGAAAAATGGCCGCATATTTTAATTGCCGGAGCCACTAACAGCGGTAAATCCATTTGTCTGCATACCATTATTATGTCGCTGTTGTTTAAGCACAAACCCGATGAAGTCAAATTCTTAATGATTGACCCCAAACGCGTGGAGCTGACTTTGTACGAGGGAATCCCGTATTTATATGACCCCAAAACCTCATGCGACGATGCCGACATTATTACCAAACCGCACGATGCCGCCAAATCTTTGCAAATGCTCGTAAAAGTAATGGAAAAACGCTTGGATATGTGTCAGGTAGCTAAGGTCAAAAACATTGAAGGATACAACGCTTGGGCCAAGAAAAATAACGAAGACAAGATGTTTTACGTCTTTGTCATTATTGACGAAATGGCCGACCTTATGTTGCAGACTAAAGCATCTATTGAAGATTCTATCCAACGTCTGGCGCAAATGGGCCGTGCGATGGGCATTCACTTGATTTTATGTACACAGCGTCCGTCTGTAAAAGTAGTGACGGGTATCATTAAAGCCAATATGCCTTCGCGCATTGCGTTGCAAGTGGCGTCGGGCATTGACTCTAAAGTTATTTTAGATGCCGTCGGTGCGGAAGATTTACTCGGCCGCGGCGATATGCTATTGTTGGATTCTTCCACCCAAACGCCTTTGCGTATACAAGGGGCGTATGTTTCACCGGAAGAAATACAAGCGGTGGCCGACTTCTTACGGGCACAGGGCGCACCGGATTATCCCGTGCAAATTATGGAAGACCACAGCGCTACTATGCGTCCGCAAGACGGGTTGGGTACTTCGCCGGAAGAACTGTTGCAGGCCTTGCGTTTGATTACCGAGCGCAAACGCGTATCGCAAGATTTACTGAAAGCTAATTTCGGTTCATCTGCACGCGCAACCAACATTTTAAGTGTACTGGAAATGAAAGGATTTATTACCAAGCCCGAAGGGTCTAACCGCTGGGAAATTCATTATGATTTGATTGAAGAGCAAATCAAATTTTTGGAAAATCCAGAGCTCAATAAATACGCCGAAGAAGAGGAACCGGAATATGAAACCGTTTATAAATAGCTTGTTTATATTGATCGTATGCCTCTTAAGCGTAGGGGCGTACGCCGATGATAAAACTCCCACCGCCCCTGCTAAAGACTATCCGGCTTGTTTTGCCGCGTGGGATAAAAACATGAACACGCTACAGACCTATTTTACGCAAACTACCGAATATGACGGTATGACAATCAGCCAGTCCAAAGGACAAATTTTCTATGCCAAAACCGGGCCGAAATTGCGCTTGGATAATTTGGAAGAAGATATGATTTCCCAAACTGCGCTCACCAATAAAAAACAGATTTACATTTTAGACGAAAAAGGAAAGGAAATTTCTAAAATTTCATGGGGCGATTGGTTATTGGGCCAGCCCAATCAAGCCCTGTTTGATTTTGGTAATTACACCCAGCTGCTTGCCAAACACACGGTTAACGTAAAAGAGACAAATGCCAAGCAGGCCGTTTTGCAGCTCACCCCCAAAACACCGTCTGAAAACTATACGCTTTATGTAACGGTGAATGCGCAGACTTGCTTTCCGCAACAGATTGCTATTCAATCCGATTTGATGCAAACAAAAGCTGTTTTATCCGACACCCGAGTTAATGCCGAATTACCACAAAACCTATTTAAGGGGCTGAAATAATATGATGACACTCGCCAATAAAATTACACTCATCCGCGCCGGACTTTCCATTGTGATGTTTATTTTTATTTTGTTACCATTTGCCTGGGCGCGCTTTACCGCTACACTGATTTTTATTTTAGCCGCTTCTACTGACTGGGTAGACGGCAAAATTGCGCGCGAAACCAATACCATTACTCCGTTTGGCGCGGTAGTAGACCCATGCGTGGATAAAATTCTTGTGTTGGCGGCCTTATTTGCTTTTGTAGGCATACGCGAATTAGCCGTGCCGGTATGGGCGGTATTTTTCATTATCTTGCGTGAGCTGATGATTTCTACCTTGCGTGTGATTGCCGCGTTGGAAGGAAAAGTAATGGCGGCCGAACGATGGGGGAAATTCAAAACAGTTATTCAAATGACTGCCGTGGGAACGATTTTTTTTGTACTCGATGTATATCATTTGGCGCATTTGTTTGGCGGGACCGCACAAAAGGTATTTTTGATTATGTTTATCACGCTACGCAAAATACCCTATGCCATTACCGCCATTGCGGCCGTGATTACGTGGATTAGTGCGATTTCGTATTTGAAAAATAACTGGGAACTGTTAAAAAAATCGTGGAGTTTGCCGTGCAAAAATTAATCAATGCGCTGGCATCGGGCTTTTATATCAGTTACTTGCCTGCCTTGGTCATTCCGTTTAAGAAAAATACCGGGGCCGGATTTTTGGGTACATTATTAGCTGTACCGTTTGTGTGGCTGTTGCCCACGGATTTTATTTTGTATTTGGTCTTTTTACTTGCATTTTGGATATGTTGCGTATGGATATGCGCCAAAGCCAAATTGCCCGGACAATATACGGGACACGATAACCCCAAAATTGTCATTGATGAAGTAGCGGGATACTTTACAGCTATGGTATTTTTGCCGCGCACGTGGGGCCTTTTAGTAGCGGCTTTTGTGTTATTTCGCACCTTTGACACACTAAAACCATGGCCCGTAAGCCATTTTGACCGTCTGCCCAATGCTTTTGGTGTGGTATTTGATGATGTGGCGGCCGGATTGATGGCCAATATCGTGATACAGCTTTTTATTATTTTTACCCGCGTGGCAATGTAAAATTACTGCGCTTGCGGCAATAGCCGCCAACTTATTATGTAGAGAGGATAAATTATGAACTTTGCCAGTATGAGCAATGTAAAAGAATTATTAGCCGCCGGCGGACCGGTACTTATTTTATTGATTATTTTATCGGTATATTCGTGGGCATTAATTTTAGAGCGCTTTTTCAAATTCCGCAAAAATATCAATATGTCACGCAAATTAATCGCTTTTTGCCGTCATCCTATTCATTCCGATAACTATGAAAAAGTGCAAGATGCCTGTACCAAAAAACTCACCAAAGAAACCGCGGCCTCGCACGTAATTATGACGTTAGTGATGCAACGCCAGCGCAATAAAAGTGAGCTCAAAGAAATGGCCGACTCTGCCATTGATTGGGAAATTACCAAACTACAGCGCAAACTCACTATTTTGGGTACATTGGGAAGCATTACCCCGTTTATCGGTCTGTTTGGTACTGTTATCGGTGTTATTCACGCGTTTAAAGATTTGGCCTCTGCTTCTGCCTCTGCCGGTGGCGCGTCCATTGTGGCGGCGGGTATTGCCGAGGCCTTAATCAATACCGCGGCCGGTTTATTTGTGGCTATTCCGGCGGTTATCGCGTATAACTATTTCTTGTCTAAAACCAATTATTTCGGCAAAGAATTGGAAAACATTGCCGATGATATTATCTTTCAACAGCGCGGGTAATTATGGCACATAAACAAAGAACTGTCATGGCTGAAATTAACATGGTGCCGTTTATTGACATCACGTTAATTTTGCTGATTATTTTTATGGTAATGAGCCCGATGTTGGTGCAAATGCAACTCAATGTGGATTTGCCTAAATCCAATGCCATTAATACCACCGCTGAAGATGATGTAATCCGCATTGAAGTGCAAAAAAACGGCTCTATCCGTCTGGAAAACAACACCTATAACCTCAAAGATTTAGAGCAAGAATTGATTTTGCGCATGGGCAAAGCCAATCAAAAAACGATTATGGTGGAAGCCGATAAATCCGTCCCCATACAAACCGTGGTGGACGTATTTGACATCGCCAAAAAATTAGGCGCGGCCAAATTGGGTATCGGAGTACTGGCTAAAAACTAATGAACCGTTATTTTGCTTTATCCGGCGGATTGCATTTAACGCTGGCTATATTGGTGATATTAATTTTTAACTCGGCTAAACAAGAGTCAAGTGCGACGTATACTATTGACTTTATCGGCAGCGGTAAAGTAGTTTCCATGCAGGGGCAAACTGCCAAAGGCCCCGCCAAAACGGAAGAAACCACTAAAGAAATTGCACAACCCGCCCCCAAAGAGCCCGAGGTCGCCAAACCGACCAAAAAGGCCTATGATTCCAAATCTGAAATTTCCACTAAAAAACAGACTAAACCTAAACCCAAAGCCAAACCGGCCCCCTTGGCAGCGCCCAGCATATTAGACGAGGCCGAAAATGCCGATAAATCCGCGCAAGCCGCGTCCGGCGCAGGAGGAGAAGGGGATTTTGAGGGGGGGAGTATTCAAACGGATTTTGCTACTTTTCCTTATCCGTGGTATATTACGCAAGTGCGTAATAATTTATGGAGTGAATGGGAAAAACGTCGTCCGGTGGGAGTAACACGCAGCACCATGGTATCTTTTGCTATTTCGTACGACGGAAAAATAAAAGATTTAAAAGTAGCCAAATCTTCCGGCGATGACAGTTTTGATTTTTCCGCTAAATCGGCGGTCATCAATGCGGGCCCTTTCCCGCCGTTGCCAGAAGGATTTGATAAAGACAAGCTGACCGTAACCGTAGAATTTAAACAGGAGAAATAATTATGAGCGGATGGCAACGTTTCTTTTTACTGATTATAGCGTGTACAGGCGTGCTGATCTGCTGGCCGCAATACGATGGTAAGGGCCTTACTTTTATGGCTATGGCACTGATTTTATGGACTTGTGTGATTATTTTATTATCCGTATTAATCAATTTATTTGCCATTTATAAATTGGAATCTTTACACCGTTTAATCAGTTTGGCGTTTTTGGTGATAATGATTGCATCTTTACTTTATCACTTCCCGTTACCGCAAAAACAAACTCCTATGAGCCGTATGCTTAACGGCCAATGGCCGACGTTGCAAGACATACAAACCGGTGTGCGCCGCCTGACTTTTAATTTTGATTTCGCAAATCGCACCGTTCACGGCGAAGAAAATTATGTCAACCAGAAAATAGACAAAACACAAGAAGCCGCCGATGAATTAAAAGAAAACATTAAGAAACAAAAAAAGAAATTAGATATTTTGGTAGAACAATTAGAGGATAAAAAATGAAAAAAACCGTTTTACTTACCGGTGGTAATGGATTTATCGGAAAACGCTTGACGGATGCCTTGTTGCAAAGCGGGTATAAGGTGCGCATCGTGTCGCGCCGCGCGCCAAAAACACAACCCGTACATCCGGACGTATCCATTGTACAAGCCGATTATCAAAATGTAAAATCCTTGTGCAAAGTCATGCAGGGATGTTCTATCGTATATCATTTAGCGGCAGCTATTTTCGGTTTTAAATATGCCGATTTTGAATCCGCTAATGCGCTAGCTACCCAAAATATGGTCGCGGCCGCTAATCAAACGCCCGGCATTGAACGATTTGTTTATATGTCTTCTTTAGCGGCCAGCGGTTTTGCCACGGACAGTGCCCATCCGCGCACAGAAACCGATACTCCTGAGCCGATTTCCGACTACGGTATTACTAAACTAGCGGGGGAAAAGGCCCTACAAAAATTAAATCCGGACATTATATGGACTGTGATTCGCGCACCGATTGTATACGGTGGCAGTGAGTCGGGTGTTTCCAAAATTGCTGCTTGGGTTAAACGCGGACTGATGGTAAATACGTCGGGAAACGGTTTATTTAGTTTTGTATATGTGGGCGATTTAGTAGCCGCGTTGGCAGCTATTCCCACCACGAAAGGAACGGAAAATCAAATTTTCTTTGTATGTGAAGTGCATGATTATTCGTGGACTGATTTTATTGAAAAAATGGCCAAATCCATGGGCGTGCGCAAACCGTTTATGCCGCAAGCACCGGGTTGGATGTTGCATGTCGCGGCGGCGGTTTATTCACTTGCCGCTTATCTAACCGGAGCGCAACCCGCGCTCAATTATGACAAAATAAAAGAAGCGATGATACCCGGCCATTGGATTTGTAGCGGTGCCAAGTGGCGCACCTTAACCGGTCAACAATTTACGCCGCTGGAAGAAGGATTGAAAAAAAGTTTTACTAAAAAATAGCCATCAAAAAACTCCCGCAAGGGAGTTTTTTAATTCAACGGAGAGGGAGGGATTTGAACCCTCGATACAGGAATTAACCTGTATGGCGGTTTAGCAAACCGCTGCCTTCAGCCTCTCGGCCACCTCTCCTAAATCCATGTGAGCCGTCGTAGATAGATAACGGACGGCTCTTATATTATAACAAATTTAGTGAAGGTATAAAAAGTTCAAATAAATTTGTTCCTTACCGGATAAAATGAGTGGGTTTCCATTCTTCCGGCGTGGGCGTGGGGGTTTTATCTGTGTGGATTTTTTTAAGTAGCCACGCCATATTGCGCCCCAACGTGCGCATTGTTTGCAAACCTTCCTCGTCCTGTTTGGCTTCGCCCGGTGTGCGACCGTGCACGCTGTTCCAGTATTGCGAGGATACCACCGGCATATTGTTAATCGTAAAATACTTATTCAAGCGGTCAAAGGTGGCGCTTGCACCGCCGCGGCGGCAAACCGCTACTGCGGCCGCCGGTTTATATTTTAATTTACGCCCGCACGAATAAAATACGCGGTCCAGCAATGCACACAAAGACCCGTTCGGCCCTGCGTAATATGTAGGCGAGCCCACAATCAGCCCGTCTGTTTCGTCCAGTTTTTGCGCAATTTGCGTATACAATTCATCTTCAAAAACACAATGGCCCAGCTCTTTGCATTTGGCGCATGCAATACACCCGCGCACAGCTTGCGCACCGATAGAAATTATTTCTGTTTCTACGCCCTCTTTTTGCAAAGCGTTTGCCACTTCTGACAGTGCAATAAAGGTATT
>JAGCKY010000137.1 GCA_017647245.1 Elusimicrobiaceae bacterium | reverse complement strand
TTATTGCCTACATTAAAAACCCGGCCATTACCGAAAAAGAGATGATGAAAATCATCAAAGGGCCAGATTTCCCGACGGGCGCTATTATCCGCGGTACCATAGGAATTTATGAGTATTTTGAAACGGGCCACGGCAGTGTAAAAGTACAGGCCACCACCGAAATTGAGGAGCGCAAAGGCGGACGCGAAGCGATTATCGTTTCCGAAATTCCGTACATGGTCAATAAAACCGCGCTCATTGAAAACATTGTAGGGCTGGTGCGCGATAAAAAGATTACCGATATCGCCGATATTCGCGACGAGTCGGACCGCCGCGGCATGCGTTTAGTTATTGAAATTAAACGCGACGGTAATGCACAAGTCGTACTCAATCACTTGTATAAACATACGCAGTTACAAACTTCTTTCCCGGTCAATATGCTGGCCATTGTGGACGGACGCCCGCGCGTGTTGTCGCTCAAAGACGTAATGAAAGCGTATGTTAAACACCGCCAAGAAGTGGTGACCAACCGCACCAAATTTGACTTAAACAAAGCCATTCGCCGCGAACACATTTTGTCGGGTTTACTCATTGCCATTGCGCACATGGACGAAGTAGTGGCCATTATCCGCGGCAGTGCCGATGTGCCGGCCGCCAAAGTGGCTTTGATGAAGACGTTTAAATTGTCCGAAGTACAAGCGCAAGCTATTTTGGATATGCGCTTGCACCAGCTGACCCAACTGTCCAGCGCGGCCATTGAGCAAGAGCAAAAGGAACTCTTAAAACTCATTGCCGAATTGCAAGGCATTTTAGCCGACCCGCAAAAAATCTTGGATATTATTGTCAGCGAACTTGCCGAACTGAAAAAGAATTACGGCGACGCACGCCGCACGCAAATCGGACCGGATTTGACCGATTTGTCCATGGAAGATTTCATTGAAAAAGAAGACGTGGTTGTTACGATTTCCAACGACGGTTATGCCAAACGCATCCCGCTGGCTACCTACAAGAGCCAAAACCGCGGCGGCAAAGGCATTATCGGCGGAAAAACAAAAGAAGAAGACTTTATGGAACATCTATTCATTATGTCTTCTCACGCTACGCTTTTGATGTTCACCAACCGCGGACGTGTGTTTGCCTTGCGTGCGTTTGAAATCCCCGAAGGCAACCGTATGTCTAAAGGCAAGGCACTCGTCAATCTGTTGCAACTCAACGGGGAAGAAAAAGTAACGTCTGCGCTACCGATTGAAGACTTTGACCCCAAGAAACACGAAGGCGGCCAAACCGCTTATCTGACCATGTGCACCCGCATGGGCAGTATTAAACGTGTGGAACTGGGCGAATTTGCTAATATCCGCCGCAGCGGTATTATTGCCATTGGCTTGGAAGAAGGCGACGTGTTAATCAGCGTACAAATGACGTTCGGTAAGAGCGACATTGCGATTGCTACCAAGCAGGGCAAATCTATCCGCTTTGACGAAAACGAAGTGCGTTCTATGGGCCGCCCGGCCAAAGGCGTACGCGGTATTTCGCTGGCCAAAGGGGACGAAGTAGTCGGTATGGAACAAGCGCCGACCGACGGCGAACAGCCCGATGTGTTGTCCGTGTGTGAAAACGGTTACGGTAAACGCACTGCGTTTAGCGAATACAAACGTCAGCACCGCGGCGGCATGGGCGTGATTACCATTAAGACCAGTGAGCGCAACGGCGCGGTTGTGGGTATTAAACTGGTAGATGAGTCCAAAGACCTCATGGTCGTTACCGAAAAAGGCATGACCATACGTACCCGCTGCGAAGAAATCCGCTCTGTCGGCCGCAACGCCCAAGGCGTGCGGTTAGTAAAGCTGGAAGAAGGCGACAAAATCGCCCGTATCGCTCCGGTTGTTAAGGACGATGAGGAAGAACAACCCGCCGAATCGAAAGCGGCGGTAGAAGCCAAATAGGGCTTTTTCATATACTCCTTGCGCCGGCTCTGTTAATAGGGCCGGCGTTCTTATTTTGGTATCGGTAATTATCGGCGATAAAAAAAGTTGCCTGCTTGACCTAAAAAGTGCTATAAAATATCTAGGGGAAATGGGATATGCGCACAAATCCGCACATTTTAGAAATTAATACGCGGGCCGGGTTAAGCCGATTAGAAGCAAAACACGGCCGGCGTTTTGTTTTGCATGAAATCCCCGATTCGTATTGGCGCACGTTTAAAAACCGCGGTTTTGACGCCGTTTGGCTCATGGGCGTGTGGCAACAAAGCCCCAAAGCGCGCGAAATCGCACAAACCCACCCGGACATTCAGGAAGCTATCAAAAAAATTAAACCCACATACAGCATAGACGATGTAATTGCGTCGCCTTACGCCGTGTACGATTATGAACCCGCACAAGATTTAGGCGGCCGGGAAAGCTTGCGCCAATTGCGTGAGAAATTAAACAGCATGGGCATTTTGCTGTTTTTGGATTTTGTGCCCAATCATTTAGCCATTGACAATCCCATGGTAAACGCCGCACCCGATTTATTTATTAACACCGGCACACAAGAGCCGCACATACACAAAGATTGGTTTTTTCAAAACAAAAACGGCGTATGGATTGCACACGGGCGCGACCCGTATTTTGCCCCGTGGACCGATAGCGCGCAGCTGAATTATTTTAATCCTTCCACCAAAAAATTCATGCTGGACAATTTGCTCAAAGTGGCTTCTATGTGCGACGGCGTACGTTGCGATATGGCCATGCTGACCCTAAATAAAGTGCATCGCGATACCTGGTGGGAATTTATCGGGGGCAATTTGCCCAAAGAAGAATTTTGGTCAGTCGCGCTGGAAAGAGTGCGCCAAGACCATCCGGATTTTGTGTTTATCGCGGAAGTGTACTGGGGGTTGGAGTGGGAAATCCAGGAAATGGGTTTTGATTATACGTACGATAAAGTGCTGTATGACCGCTTGCGTTTCTCCACTCCGCAGGATATTAAAGGGCATTTGCGTGCGGAACATTTATTTCAAATGCGTTCCATGCGCTTTACCTCTAATCACGATGAAGAAGAAAGCTTAACCGCGTTCGGGCGCGAAATATCTCTTGCGGCCAGCACAATTATTGCGACTTTGCCCGGTGCGCGTATGATTTATTTATTCCAACTCATGGGACGGCAAACGCGCCTGCCTATTCAGTATATCAAAGACGATTTTGAAGAAGATTTTACGATCCGCGATTATTATGATAAACTGCTTAAAATCGCTTCTAAACCGGTGTTTCACGGGGGACAATGGTCGCTTACGGATGTGCAAGCGGCAGAGGATAATTCCGCGGGAAATATCTTATGCTGGACGTGGAAACAAATGAATACCGCCGCCATCGTGTTCATTAATTACAGCGATAGTCCGTCCAAGTGCCGCATAAAACCGCAACGCTTATCGACCGAACACAAAACATGGCACGAAGAATTTTCAGGGCAAGACGTTGAATTAAACGACGAACAAATCCGCGAGGGTATAGAAATTACATTGCAGCCGTTTGAAAGCAAAATTTTTACGTATACCATGTAGGGTATTGCATGCAAAATAAAAAAGCGTTTACGCTTATAGAACTGTTGGTGGTGTTGTTGATAATCGGCGTGTTGGTGGCTATGGCACTTCCGCAGTATCAAAACGCCGTGGACCAGAGTCGTTATTCGCGTTTAATGCCCTTGGGTAAAACTTTAGCGGCCGCGCAAGAATCCTATTATCTCACCAGCGGCACCTACACCAAAGATTTATCTACTTTAAATATAGAACTGCCGGGTAGTCCCAGCGGGATCAGCGCCACGCTGGAGAACGGAACAACTATTACGTTAAGCGAGGAGCCGGATTACTCCTATATTAAATTAACCGAAAATAATTTGAAAAACAATTACATTGTCTATTTGGCCAACAGCGAAAATTTTTCCGGCGAAATACATTGCGAAGCCCTCAAAAACAGCGCCCGTGCTCAACAATTATGTGAAGTGTTAAACGGAGAGCCGATTGCGGGCAGTTTAACCGACGGATATGATACCTATGTTTTAGAGGGTAGCGGCAACGGTACGCCTGCCAGTTTGGCACGTGAAATGGCCAATGCGCCTACCGGGTGGCAAGCTTGCGAAAATTATCCTTGCAATAAAACCTGCGCGCGCGAAGTACACGTAAACGCGGGCTATACGTGCGAAGGAACTTACAACGAAAACAAAACCTACACGGAAAAAATTTGTCAGTCTAACAGTACCTCAACGGTATGTGTAAACGCAACGTACGATGCAAACGGTAGAATCCGTCAAGAAACGGTTTGTAAAGTAAACGGCAACAATTGCACCGCATCGCGCACGTATTTGTACAACAACAAAGGCGAAGTCATTGCCAAGACGGGCGCATGTACCGGCACCAATACAGACGGTTCTTGTGCGTCATACGGAAACGGTACGTCCTATTTGTACGACGAAGATAAAAATCAAATTGTCATTTCTTGCAAACAATTTTACAGCAACGGGGATTGCGCGGAATATGAAAGCGGAGTCTTTCATGTATATGATGCCACGGGCAAAGATATCATTGAACGAAATTGTGAAGTTTTTAACGGAAGTACCTGTGCACAATGGGCCAGTTCGCAAAATAATGATTATACTTATGACGATGACGGCAATATCATCAGCACCCGTAGTTGCGCCAGCATTGACAGCGACGGCATTTGCACCGCTTATGCGGCTAATGAAGCAAGCGTAGATTATACCTATGAGGACGGTGTTTTGGTTTCCGAAAAACAATGTACTTCCTTTGAAGGAAGAAATTGTACCGCGTACGGTCCGACCACCAACTACACAAAACCGAATTTTAATTATCAATACGATACCGACGGCAATGTTTCGGCGCAACGCAAATGTGCCACCGTGGGTGCAGGCGGCGCGTGCACGTCTTATTCCACAAGCGATAATACCGATTACACGTATGACGCCGCCAAAAACATTACTTCCGTACGCACCTGCGGCAGTAATGTAAACAGTCAAGGGGTATGCACCGCGTATACCGTCAGCGACGAGAGCAAAGATTATACATACGATGCGTACGGTAATGTGACCGGGGAATATAAATGCGGGTCTTTTGACGGTACAACCTGCACCTCTTACAGCAGCGGCAGCAAATATATGTACGACGAAAAAGGAAATTTATTATCTACGTCAGTTTGCAACAGTTGGAGCGGTAAAACCTGCTCGTCTTGGGGTAGCGCCACGGTTTCATAAAACATTTCGGTTTATTAAAAAAGAGCCCCTGTTTGATACAGGGGTTTTTTGTTGTGTTTTATTTGGGTTTTGGTTGGGCAAAAATAGGGCTTGACTTGTTTTTTTTTTTTGGTACGATAGGAGGTAGTGCCTCTCCGGCCTCGTCATCGCGCAAGGTTTCTGTGCGGATTGTGCCGGAGAAAGAACAACCTTATATCCCGCACAAGGACCCTGCGGGATGACGAATAAAAAGAAAACAAAAGGAGAGGTTATGAATAAAAAGGAAATACCAAATTATGCCGTCATCCCGGACATGGATCCGGGATCCAGTCCGTTTATAAGGAAACACAACTTTTATAAAAACCTGGATTCCGTGTCCACGCACGCAATGACGACAAAAACAAAAGCATTTACGCTTATTGAGCTATTAGT
>JAGCKY010000136.1 GCA_017647245.1 Elusimicrobiaceae bacterium | reverse complement strand
GGGCAAAAATCTGCTGTGAGTCCGAAGTAGCCCACCCCAACAGCGCGAGGTAATTTTTGAGCGCTTCGGGCAAATAACCCATGTTGCGAAATTCCACCACATTGGTTGCACCGTGGCGTTTGGATAACTTCTTGCCGTCGGGTCCGTGAATCATAGACAGGTGGGCAAAAATCGGCTCTTTCCATCCTAGCGCACGGTAAATTTGAATTTGTGCCGGCGTATTGGAAATGTGGTCATCGCCGCGGATAACGTGTGTCATACGCATGAGATGGTCGTCCACCACTACCGCAAAGTTATACGTCGGATAGCCGCTGGTTTTTTGAATGACTAAATCATACAAATCTTTGCTCGCAAATTTGACATGACCGCGGATTAAATCGTCCCACTCCACATCGCCTTCCGTCGGCATACGGAAACGAATGACGTATTTGCGCCCTTGCGCTTCCAATTCTTTTTGTTGCTCGGGCGTGAGGTCACGGCATTTGCCGCTGTACTTGGGCGGGCGGTGTTCGGCCAAACATTTTTGGCGGTTTTCTTCCAGTTCTTCTTCGGTGCAATAGCATTTATAGGCCTTGCCCTGCGCGATTAACTGGTCAATGTATTTTTTGTAAATTCCTTGGTCGGCGCGAATGGCTTGGTAATACGGGGCATCGGGGCCTTTATCGGTGCCGTCGGGCATCGGACCCTCGTCCCAATTAAGTTTCATCCATTGCATCCCTTCAAAAATCGCATCGGTAGACGCTTGCGTACTGCGTTCTTCGTCGGTATCTTCAATGCGAAGTAAAAACGTACCTTTGTTTTTCTTGGCAAATAAATAATTAAACAGTGCGGTACGAACACCGCCAATGTGTAGAAATCCCGTTGGAGACGGGGCAAAACGAACTCTGACTGTCATACTGATTCCTCTTACGCAAAAATAATCTACAAATATATTATACTTATTTATGCAAAATTTTTTAAAATAGAAAAGAAGCATTTTAGTCAACTTCGCAAGCAAAAGGGTTTATGATTTCTTTTTTTATAGTAGCCAGCCTGATTATGCTACTGATGCACATAGTAATTGGCGGCTGGTTTTTCTTCTTATTTCCCGGGCTGGGCTGGAAAATGCCCGTCGTTTTATTGCCGCTTTTACTGACGGTTTTTACCGCTTGGACCCTTTCTTATACCCGCACGCATTACGGCACATTGGATAGCATTTTATATTACGTAAGCTACACATGGCTGGGGCTGATTTTTATCTTCTTTTCTCTGGTAATTATTTTTACACTTTTGCTTTTCATACTCAATATCTGTCACGTGTCGCACGTGCGCGCCGTACTGGGCCCAATTAGTTTACTTGTCATGTTCGCCGCCGCTATATTAGCCGTTTGGGGTGGATTTGCCGAGCCGAAAATCAAACATATTTATATCACCATTCCCGGCGCACCGAAAATGACTGCCGCGGTGATTTCGGACAGTCACTTGGGTATCGGGGTATCTCGCGCACGGTGGCAAAAAGCCCTCGCCCGTTTGCAAGCCGAGCAACCCGATGCAGTATTTGTACTGGGAGATGTGTTTGAATATGGCCGAAACCGCGAACAATATGCCCGCGCGCTGGCCGACGTCAAAACACCGCTTGGCACTTACGGCGTGCTGGGCAATCACGAGTATTATGTCGGGCTGGAAAATTCCGTTGATTTTTATAAACAAGCCGGGATTGAACTGTTGCAAAATCAAACCGCAGTTTTGCCAAACGGTATGCAAGTTATTGGCGTAAAAGATATCCGAACAGCCCACGTTTCCGCACAGAGACTGGACCAACTGCTCACGCACACAAATCCCAACGCACCGCGTATTTTACTTAGCCACCAACCCTTACTCACTGGCAGCGCCGCCGCGCACAATATCCCTCTCATGTTAAGCGGACATACGCACGCCGGACAAATTTGGCCTTTTAACTATTTGGTAAAATTACATTATCCCTATGTATATGGTTTGTATAGTATCGGACCGAAATCCAAACTTTATGTAACCTCGGGCATGTTTTACTGGGGAATGCCGCTGCGCTTGTTTGCGCCGGCCGAAATACCGATTGTTCATATTCAAGGAAATGATTAAAAAATTATTTTTCTGTTTATGCTGTTTAACTGCTTGCGCCGCTTTTGCATCCGATACGGCACAGAAAGCCCAACTGCATTTTGAAGATTTATCTGCCGAAGAAAAACTGGGGCAGACGCTCACCGTATCGGTGGACGTAGACAGCGCGGAAATTTTTCGTCCGGTCATTGAAAGCGGACAAGTGGGTAATGTGCTGATTCAATGGGGTAATTATTCACTGGAGCAAACCCGCCAACTCATTGAAAAATTGCAAAGCTGGGCCGCCAACAGCCCCCACAAAATCCCGCTGCTTGTTTCCATTGATTACGAAGCCGGCACGGTATATACGCCCATTACGTTAGGATTTGATTATTTCCCTACCAATATGATGCTGGCCGCCACGCGCGACGAAGACCAAGTGGCGGCACTGGCGTATTTGGCGGCGCTGGAACTCAAACGCGTGGGTGTGCATGTCAATTTTTCTCCGGTGCTGGACGTCAACAGCAATCCCAATAATCCCATTATCGGGGTGCGCTCTTTCGGTTCAGACCCGGCTAATGTTACCCGCATGGGGCTGGCACTGATGAACGGCTTTAATGCCGGCGGCATAGTCAGCATAGTAAAACATTTTCCGGGACATGGCGATACATCGCAAGACTCGCACTATCAAGTGCCGGTGGTCAAACTTTCCGACCAACAACTACGCACCGTGCACTTATCTCCTTTTGTCAAAGCGATTAAAAATGGCGCGCAAGGCATAATGACCAGCCACGTCGTGTATCCGGCATTTGACAAGGATAATATCGCCACTTTTTCCAAACCTATTTTGCAAGATATTTTGCGTGACCAATTGCATTTTAAAGGACTGGTGGTGACAGATAGTTTGGATATGAACGCCACCTTGTCTTTTTGTACTATTCCCGATTGCGCCGCGCGGGCATTGTTGTCCGGCGCAGATTTAATTTTGCTTGGC
>JAGCKY010000135.1 GCA_017647245.1 Elusimicrobiaceae bacterium | reverse complement strand
GCCGATTCCAATTCTTCTTTGGCCGAAGAAAGACTGGCTTGCGCTTGATTATAATCGGCCTGGATTTGAGTCGGGTCAATTTCCGCCATCAAATCGCCTTTTTTGACTTGCGAATTATAATCTACATAAATTTTTAGAATTTCGCCGGAGACCAATGCCCCGACTTCGGTGGTATTAATAGGCGCCAGCGGACCGGACGCTTCCACCACGTCTTTGATATCGCCCTTTTCAATTTTTGCCAGACGGTAGCGCGGCATCGGGGGGGTTTTTACAAAATGTTTGTATCCCCAAAATCCCGCGCCGGCTAATACCACCAGCAAGATAAGCTTGACCCAAAAAGGCAAGCCCCACATTTTATGCCAAACGGCAGAAAAAATATTTTTAATTTTGTTCATATTATTTTGCACCCATTGCTTTTTTAAGTTCAGCCAGCGCCACCGCATAATCAAATTGCGCCGTCAATAAATTTAATTCCGCATTTGTATACGATACTTGCGCATCTTTGAGCGAAATCATATCCCCGATGCCTTCGTTGTAGCGGCCCTGCGCTAACTCCATATTTTCTTTCGCTTTCTCCACATTGGATTTAGCTACCGGGATACTTTCCGCGGCTTCGTTTAATTTCACAAACGCATTTTGCACGTCCAAATATACATTGTTTGCTAAACTGCGGTCATTGTTTTGCGCCGATTCCAAATTAATTTGCGCTTGCTTGACACCGTTGCGCACTTTGAACGCGCTGAAAATGGGAATTTCTACACCCGCATACAAACGTGTTTGGTCACTATCCAAGCGGAACTCATCACCGCTTTTGCTAAACGCCGCGCCCAATGTAAACGTCGGCAGATAAGCGGCTTTGGCTTGTGTGAGTTTAATATCGCTAATCTTCAGTGCCGTCTTGGAAGAGCGCACATCCGGGCGATTTTCATACGCTTGCGTCAGCGCCTGCTCAAACGTGTAAGGAAACTCCTCTTTTTCAATTTCATCATCTAACAAAAATTCTTTATCGTGCGTAACGCCCATCACATTGGCCAGTCTGGCATTTTGCGTTTTGACTGAATTGGTAGCCCGAATTAAACTTAAAATGGCGTTATTCAAATCTACTTCCGCTGTGGTAACATCTACTTTTGGGCGTAATCCTTCGTCGTAAAAAGCTTTGGTACGGTCATATTGCTCTTGATACAAATCGCGCGATTGCGTGCGGATTTCCACCGTACGTTGCGCCGCCAGCAGTGCATAATAAGCACTTTTCACCGACGAAACAATTTCGTTTTCTACTTCACATAAATTGAGTTGACTGCGTTCTAATTCCAATTTCTGTGTACGGATATTACGTCCGATGTCTGTCAGTCCGGAAATACTCAATCCCGCATCAATGGAAGAACTGACGTGGTCATCACTACTACGCGGGGCACCGGGTACTTTTGTATTGGCATAATCAGCCGAAATAGACGCAGATGCCGTCGGCAGTAAGGCATTTTTTGTATTGCTTAAAGATACCGCGGCCGATTGTACCCCAAGCCGCGCAGTGATGACTTGCGGACTGTTGGTTAGCGCAATACGCACACAATCATGCACACTTAACTTATCGTCTAATGACGGTAACGGCTCATCGGCAATACGCGCCAAATCTGCCAGTGCCGCGGCCGATTCGTCCGGCTCTTGCGAGTCAGCGGCCCACAAAGCACTCGCCAACACTAAACCCATCGTAAAAAATAAAAATTTTTTCATATTCTTTATTATATAAATTCCGTTTCTAAAATAGATAGACTCTTTTCAATTATATACAACACTATTTCCACCCTGTTTATTGCAACCCAGCGCACATAGTGGCGTATTATATATAATGTATATGTATGTGGAAACCGTTTGCTTTGTTAATTTTGTCCAACCTGTTTATGACCATTGCTTGGTATGGACACCTTAAATATAAAAACACCGCGGTATGGGCGGTTGTACTGATTAGCTGGGGCATTGCCTTCTTTGAGTATTGTCTACTCATTCCTGCTAATCGTATCGGAAACGAGTATTTTAGCGTTACCCAGCTAAAAGTAACTCAAGAAGTAATTACGTTAGCCGTGTTTGCGGTATTTTCTACGTTATATTTCCATGAAAACTTCCGCTGGAATCATTTAGCCGCCTTTTGTTTACTTATCGGCGCGGTATTTTTGACATTTAAAAAATGGTAGAGGAATATGAAAAATAAACATAAATTATTCACAAAAATGGCCGAGTTGGTAGCCGAGCAATCCACCTGTTGCCGTATGCATGTAGGGGCGGTGCTGGTCAAGGACAACCGCGTCATCAGCATTGGTTTTAATGGAACGGCTTCCGGGCAGGAACATTGCGAGGACCACTTTGTGCACGTCTATGAAACAGAATTTGCGGACCAATTTCCGACCTACGAAGAATATCATGCCAGCCGCACGTTTTATGATGCACACGGTAAATTTTCCAATGACAATGAATTGCACGCCGAACAAAATGCGATTTTGTTTGCCGCCAAAAACGGTATTTCCACGGTAGGCGCTACCTTATATGTAACTGTTTCGCCGTGTATACATTGTGCTAAAGTGATTGTCGCGGCGGGCATTACGCGCGTATTTTTCAAAACGCTTTATGACCGCAGTCAGGAAGGTATTGTCTTTTTAAATAAAACCGGCATTGAGTGCCGCCAACTAACCGATAAAGAGCTGGAGTAGCTTTCGCACTTACTCACTTTTTTCATATAATAAAGGTATATGACTAATACAACAACTAAAACAGAACAAGATGCTTTGACTTTGTTTGTAAGCAAACTCATTGACTATTGCAAAACCCACGCCAAATTAGTGGGGGGGGTTATTCTCCTAATCGCCGTCGTATGGACCAGTACGGCTTTGTATTTAAATCACCAAGAAAAAGTTCGGCAGGACTCTTGGGCCCAATACTATGCGGTGCAAACTGCCTTGTTGACCCAAGGGCAAGAACAAGCCAACGCCGCCGCGCAATCCCTGGCGGCCACTTACCCGGATTCCGATGCTGCCTATTACGCACAGCTATTGCTGGCTGATTTGCTTTTTTCGCAAGAAAATTTTGCGCAAGCTACTGAAACTTATCAAAAATTACTGCAAGCTAAAAATCCGCATGTGCGCACGATAGCCGCCGTTTCGTTGGCTAGCGCACAGCAAGCCACCCAAAATTATGCGGCCTCTATCAAAACCGCGCAGGATTTTATCGCGGCTAATCCGACGAGCTTTGCCTTGCCGCAAGCGTATTTTACGTTAGCCATGAGTCAGGAGCTCTCCGGTAATAAAACAGCCGCTTTGGATACCTACAAAAAGATCTTGGAAGATTACACTAAGACCTATTTTGGGGTATTTGCCAAAGATAAAATTACCGCACTTTCTAAATAAAAAAATATCCCTCTTTAAATAAAAGGGGGATTACTGTGTAAAGAGGATTTATGAAACAGACGATAAAAAAATTAGTGGCAGTTGTGTTGCCAGTTGTGTTGTTTGCCGCCGCTGCACAAGGCGCCGGCTTTGCACTGTATGAATTCAGTGCCCGTACCACCGCTATGGGCGGTGCTACCGTAGCCAACGGACCGGAAGCGGCCTCTTTAGCTACCAACCCGTCTTTGATTACGCAACTAGACGGTACGCAAATCCAATTGGGAGCCACCATTGTTACGGCTGATGCG
Organism: Elusimicrobiaceae bacterium; assembly: GCA_017647245.1. Classification (GTDB taxonomy): domain Bacteria; phylum Elusimicrobiota; class Elusimicrobia; order Elusimicrobiales; family Elusimicrobiaceae; genus Avelusimicrobium. The sequence continues at coordinate 1,750 of JAGCKY010000135.1, read as the reverse complement.
ACCACCACCGTCAATGGAAATTCCCGCTCATTAGAAAACGACGTATGGACTTTGCCTAACTTTTATATGACCCACAAGTGGAATGATGATATTTCATTTGGTATTGGTGCGTTTTCCCGCTATGGGTTAGGCGGAACGTATAAAGATCCGAACAGTTGGCCGGGTAGTAATTTAGCGTATGATGTAAAATTGGAAACCATGTCCTTTACGCCTACCATTGCTGTTAAAGCAAATGAACAACTTTCTTTGGCTATGGGTTTGGAGGCCATGACAATTGACTTCACACAAAAATCTTTATATGGGGCTGGTTTACTCCCGAACCCACCGGGTTATGAATTACATGGTACCGGTGTAAGCTGGGGGGGCAATTTCTCTTTAACCTATCGTCCCGATTGGGCGGAAAAATGGGCCGTTGGTGCGATGTACCGCTCTAAAATTAAACAGAACTTAGACGGATACATTCACACTACCACGGGTACTGATATAAATGCTACTTTGCGTCATGCTTCGGCGGCGGGTGCTATCACCTTGCCCGACAGCATCACAACCGGTATTGCTTTCCAAGCCACCGATAACTGGGTCATGGAAGCGGGTATCGTCGGTACTTTCTGGAGTGCTTACGACCAAATCATTATTGAGTATACGGATTCCGAAACCGCACCGACCATTCACAATAAGAAAAATTATAAAGACGTATACCGCTTGAACTTCGGTACCGAATATCTGCTCAACAAAAATTGGGCCGTTCGCGCGGGCTATGTGTTTGACAAGTCTCCTATCAATACACAAGATATGGATACACTCGTTCCCGTCGATGACCGCCATTTAGTCAGCGTAGGTTTCGGCTATCGTAACGAAAAGTGGAGCGTAGATTTTGCCTACACTCACCTGTTTGCCAGAGACTTGACCGGCGACAGCAACAGTCAATCGGGCAATATGCCGATGAAATACTCTCACGGCAGTAGCAATATGTTTGCGCTTACGCTCGGTCTTAAATACTAAGTTTTATGCGAAAGAAAACCCCGCCATTCGGCGGGGTTTTTGTTTACATTTTTTCCAATAATTTCTGCACAAGACGCGACACCGCATATTGCGGCAAATCTTTGACGGGCACACGCAAAAATTCAGCAGGTACTTTACGTGTGGGGGGGAGAACTACCTTATATATATGCGCGTAAATAATACGGTGAGACAACACGTGCTTAATCGGTTTGCCCACAGTTACCACACGTGAGGAGCCAAACCATTTTTTGAGCTGCGCGCGAGCAGATGCGTCCCTCTTTTCCGTCGGGGTTTCTACCAGCGGCGGCTCATATAAATTCTGCCACACATCGCCCGCGCCGCGTTTGTGCAGCCAGGTAAATTTTCCCTGCTCTACATATATATAATGAAAATAGCGCGCGGAAATTTTAGTCTTTTGCGTTTTGACAGGCAGAACGTCTTGCAAACCTTTTTTATACGCTGTACAAAATTTCTTCATCGGGCAAATTTTGCATTGCGGAATTTTCGGTGTACAGCACGTCGCACCAAAATCCATAATCGCTTGGTTGTAATCGCCGGGATTTTTCTTGTCTAACAGCGCTTGGGCCAGGGCGGTATATTGTTTTTTTCCGCCCATGGAATCAATGGGCGTAGTAATGCCAAACACGCGCGAAAGAACCCGGTACACATTTCCGTCCACTACCGCATAGGGCATATTATAAGCAATAGAACAAATTGCCGCGGCGGTATAATCGCCCACGCCCTTAAG
>JAGCKY010000134.1 GCA_017647245.1 Elusimicrobiaceae bacterium | reverse complement strand
GGCGGTGGGCAGTAAATTATTAGTATTGACCGCAGGAAGCGAATGGAGTGTGGGCTCGTCGGGCGCGATGACTCCGTACAATGTGGAAGTCGCACAAGAAGGAGAACGGGGTTCCAGTGCGGTGGCGCCGCTGGTTGTCGGAAACCGCACGTTATTCGTGCAGGCGCGCGGGGGAGTACTGCGTGATTTTTTCTATGAATATAGCAGCGCTTCTTATACGGGGCGTGACTTAACCCTGCGGGCCAGACACTTATTTTTTAACCGCACCATTAAAGAAATGATTTACCAGCAAGAGCCGGACAATTTAATTTGGTGTGTGTTGGACGACGGAACGCTACTTTCTTTGACGTATATGGCGCAGGAAGATATGTTCGCGTGGACACAGCACCAAACGCAAGGAAAATTTTTAAGTGTATGCAGTGTTCCGTCGCACGGGTATGACGAAGCGTGGTTTTTAACTCAGCGTGGAAATGCGCGGTTTATTGAACGTTTGTTGCCGCGTTTGCCGACTAAATCATCGGAGGACCAAGTATTTTTAGATGCCAGTACGTCTAAAAAAAGTACGACGGCCTTTACACAGGTAACGGGACTGGATTATTTAGAAGGAAAAACCGTGCATGTACTTGCCGACGGCAGTCCGATAAAGGGATTGAAGGTCAGTAATGGGGCAGTGTCTTTGCCGCGCGCGGTGCACACGGCGCATGTGGGGCTGGCATATGAAGCCTGTTTGGAAACACTACCGGTAGAAGTGCAAGGCGCGGACGGTACGTTGCAAGATCGTCAGAGAAGATTGGTACAAGTACGTTTAAAAGTGTTAGACAGCCGCGGCGGAAAAATAGGAGCCGAAAATAATAAATTGGACGAAATGGTATATAATCCATTGGAGATATTCGGCTTGCCGCCGGCTTTGCAAACGCGGGATGTGCGCAAGGTATTTTCTTCATCACATACCTATTTCCCGTCGGTGAAAATTCTGCAGTCAGATCCCCTACCATTGACGGTATTAGCCGTACTGTTGCAAATAAGTTGATAAAAAGCCCGCCCCACATTTTGCGGGGCGGGCAATTTAACAAACTCGATTTAATTAAGCAGTTTGAAGCTGGTAACGGTGTTCTCTACGGGGCCGCCGCCCAAACCGCCGACATAATAAGTTGTATCTTCATCTACAACAACTAATAAAATAGCCGGAATCGGTTGGGGAACTTTGTCGGAATGCAAGGTAGCGGTTGCATAGGCGGCCGTAGCGTACGGTCCCACAGAAATAGGAAACGGCCCGGCGGACAACTTAACCATATCTCGCATATTGGAATCATTTTGCAGAGCGGGTAAGAGTTGTTTTTCAAAAAAATCCATCGCATATGGATACTGTTTACCGGCCTTGCGTGCAATTAAAGTACCACGCAAATCTTGCGGATTACTGGGTTTTCCTTGACGGATTGGATTAACATCCATACCTACCTTGATTTGGGTGGCAGAGTCAAAATCCAGCCAATCACTTAACACTATGCCGTCGTGTAATGTAATTGCAAAGGGAAAACGATTGTCCGCGTAAGCGTGCGGACCATAGACGGGGCTATTGTGTTTAGCGGCGGCGTTTATAACAGGTTGCAACGGACGGATAAAACGTTGATACGACTGATATACTAAGATGGTGAGAAGGCACATCACCAAAGCCGTACCGACACCGGCCAAAGTAAGCGGCCAAAAATTTTGTTTTTTATCCAAAATCAACCAAACGATTTTGAACACCAAAAAGAATATGCCAAATAACAGCGCGGCACAAATGACAAATAAAAAAGTAAGTGTAGAAGCCATGCTTTTCTCCTTAAATCAATCTCTTTCTAATGATATTAGTTTGAGAGTTACTTGTAAAGAGGATTTGGACGAACTGGCTTTGCAACTGCGTGAAGAAGACCAACGCGAAATGTGGGCTTGCTACCGTCTGCCCGCGCGGGAAGGATTAGCGTTATGTGCGCACCGCAGTATCGTAACAATTACTTTTTTATACCGTAAAAAAGTATGTGCGGTTGCAGGTATTGCCGCGCCGCAATTATTAGGTGTACAGGCATGCGTGTGGTCGTGGACTGGGCGGGAAGTAGCGCATTGTGCCAAATCATTTTTACGTGTTTCTCGTGGGGTGCTTACTTATTTTCAAAGTTTGTATCCGCATTTATATGCGGCGTGTGAACAGCACTATACGGCTGCACAACGCTATTTGACCCGTCTGGGGGCTAAACCGATAGGGAAAAAATTTTATTTGGCAGGACAAGAAACACAATTCCAATGGTATCAATGGTAATACCAAAATTCAGAGAAGGAGCATGATATGGGAGGAGCAGTAGGATTAGGAGCCGGACTTGTTTGGGTAGGGCATGGCTTGTCAACGGCGGCATCTGTAATAGGCAGTGGTGTTACAGAGGACCGTTATTACCGTTCTATGGCCAAATTGGCTTATGAACAGGCCGATCAGATTGAAGCAAATGCTCGGCGTAATACGCAGTATATTTTTGAAGATGCGGCTTATCAAAACAGCCAATTGGCTCAAGATTACGCGCGTCTGTTGGGCGAGCAAAAAACGACATTGGCCGCCAACGGATTAAATACCCGTTCGGAAACGGTTCAGCGGATTTTGAAAAACAGCCGCTTAAACGCACAAATGGACCAAGAACTATTAGAGCAGAATATGCAACGTGCCATTTTTGAGACGAACACGCAGGCCTCTTTGGAAGCGGCCCAATACCGCACGCAGGCCAAACAATATGAGCGTATTAGGCGAAATAAGAGCGGTTGGTTTGCACGGGTAGGCACGGCCTTGAACAGTATCTTGAATTGGAAATAGGAGCAGGCATGAGAATACCAGTATATCAAAAACAAAATACCTATCAGCGTGCTTATGCTCAGCGGGTAAATTTGGCCGCGCCGACGTTAGAGTCATCTGTGAGTAAAGATTGGCAAAATGTGGAAATGCTTGGTTCGGGTTTTTTGCGTGCGGTACAATCGTACAAAGCGATTGAAGAATTTGCGCAAAGACAATCCGGCGCAAATAACGAGCAACGTGCAGATGAAATAGCGGCATGGATTGAAGAAGAAAAGAAGAAAAGAGAAAATTCCGCTGTGAGCCCTGCAAAATATACGGGCTTTTCTTCGCCGCAACGTGCCCGGCTTTATGAGTTTAGCCAAACGCAAGCATGGCAACAAGAGCAAGCAAAGCACGGCGTTGCGTCGTCTGATGCAGTAGACAAACTAGATGCTTATTTCGCTCAGCAGTTACAGGAAAACGGC
>JAGCKY010000133.1 GCA_017647245.1 Elusimicrobiaceae bacterium | reverse complement strand
TTTGCTGGCGTTTTCAATTTCTTCATCGGTCGGACCGACTACGCCGTTATTGGCCGCATCGGAAAGTAAATCCAAAGAGGGCCACTGAAAAGTGGCCGGGTCAAAAGGTTTACGCTCGGGCGTGTCTTGCGTTTCTTCTTCGGCGGGTTCCTCTTTGGCGGCAGCTTTTGTGTCGGCTTTGGCTGTTTTGGCATGCGGTACTTCTTTAACAATACCCGCCACCGGAGCTTGAATTTTAGCCTCGGAACGGTAAATGGTCGGCTTGCGGCGGGAAGAAGATTCTTCCGCTTCTTCTTCGGGCGCGTCTTCTTCGTCCTGCGCGGCTTGTTTCATTTCTTTTTTGGCTTCTTGTACTTTTTCTTTTAATTCAGCCCGCGCTTCCATCCAACCTTGAAAGTCATTGCGTAAAAATTCCGCCGATTTGACAACCACTGTTTTCCACGGAATGGCAAATAAAATGTTTCCCCCCACCAGCAACAGGGCCAGTGAGAATAAAGAAGCCCCCACATTTCCGACGATATTGGCAAACCAATAAAAAACTTTTTGTCCAACAAATCCGCCCGTAAGTTGTGACTCGGCAAAAATCAGTTTAAGCATCGTGAGCACGGACGAAAAAGCAGTTAAAGTAATGACAGAGCCGAACAGGAAAAAGAAGAAGGCGCTTGTCTTTTTAATGACACTTCTGATTAACCAGTAGCTAAATAACAAGGGAATAATTGCGGCGCTTTGACCAAACGCCTGATACAACCAGCGGCAAACTACTTCACCGACGTTGCCTTGTGAAAAATTAAACCACAGTATCGCAAACAACCATGCATCTAACGCAAAGCCCAAAATATATAAAGCAGACGCCAGCCAACGCACGGCAGAGGTTTGTTTGGCTTTCTTTTTAGATTTTTTACGTACGGAATAATAATATCCACCCATATAATTATTTTAGCAATTTTACCGAAGAATAAATAGTCGTTTTTACAAGAAAAAGGGCCCCGTGGGGCCCTCGGTTGTTTTAAAACGGATTTTGCTGTGACGCGTCGGGGCTCGGCAGGGATACCTTATAATTAATCCCGTCAGCTTCTAAACTGATTTTACCTTGACTATACAACGCGCCCAAGCAGAGATACAAAACCGAGCTGGACAAGTGCAAAGCCAATTTCAGTTGCCAAGAGGTGGCCGCCTTTTTTTCCTGCAGATATTCCATCATGCGCCCGCAGGCGGCTTGAATAGTTTCTTGTAATGGGTTCATACTCAAATCCTTTCAATGGCAAATAAGGCGTCGCCCTGTTTTATGGGTCGGCCGTTTTCCATTAATACTTTTTGAATTACGCAGTCAAATTCTGCGCGTACTTCGTTAAATACTTTCATGGCTTCAATCAGACAAATCACTTCTCCCTTTTTCACTTGGGCGCCTTCCTTAACAAACGGCGGTGCGCTGGGCGTGGAACCGCGGAAGAAAATACCCATCAGCGGCGATTTGATGACTTCTTTGTATTGGGTTTGCTCGGCCGGGGCGGCACTGATACCGTTTACGCTGACCGGTGCGCTGGTGCTACTGACCGGCACGGGAACGGCCGCGGGTTTGGCTTTTACCAGGCGCAAATACAAACCGTTTTGGTCATATTCAATGGTCTCAATGGAATTGTCCTGCATGAACGAATAGAGTTGCTTTACATCTTTTAAAATCGGTGATTCCTTCTCCGTTGTTTTAACGGTGGGTTTTTTGGTAACGGCTTTTTTAACGGTTTTTTTCATAAATTACCCTCTTTGTTTGTGCATCACTACTCATAGTATTCTACATAATTTTGTGGCTCCGGGTGAAGTCTAAGCTGGATATCATCAGTCGGATGCGGGAAATTATCCGCATCTATGGGCTGTTTAACTCCCAAGGTGCGTTGTACTTCAAACGCCGAAATAGCAAAATTTAATCCGTGTGTTCCTCTTCTTAAAGAAACAATATCGGGATTTGAAATTTGCATCCAACTGTTCACTCCGATTACTTTACCGGTTTGCAAATCAATCAGCGGTCCGCCGCTATTTCCGCCGTTGATGGCGGCATCTGTTTGTATGGTATCGCGTCCGTTGTCATCGTGCAAGGCGCTGATGATGCCTTCGGTAGTGGTCCACTCAATCCCGCGCGGTGCACCGATAGCTACTACTTTGCGCCCGGTGGCGTAGGCCTTGCGATTTGTTTCCATTTCTAGCCAAGGATAATTTTCCCCCTCCATTTTTAATAAGGCCAAATCACGTTTTTTATTTACCTTTAATACGCGCGCGAAAGCTACTTTGTTGCGAATGGTATCTGTTTTGGGATCATCGGTTGGTTTTGTCTTATCCATTACATTGCGGTTATCATAAAGGATAACGCCGACATCGCGGTTTTTACCCACCACATGCGCATTGGTAACAATATAACCGTCGGGGCTAATGAAAAATCCGGAACCTAAACCATCATCAGTGGTAATATAGACCGTCGCTCGCATAAAAGGAATAAAAAAAGAAAAGGCTAA
>JAGCKY010000132.1 GCA_017647245.1 Elusimicrobiaceae bacterium | reverse complement strand
TGGTAGAAGGTGGCGCTAAAGAAGTAGAAGAAGAAGCCATCATCAAAGCCATGGAAGTAGCCAAACCTGCCATTGACAAAATGTGCGAAGTGCAAAACAAATTGCGCGAACTCTGTGGCAAACCGAAATTTGAATATGCCGTAGAAAAATTACCGCAAGAAGTAGCCGATTTGGCCAACGGAAAATTCCGCGAAGAAGCCAAAAAAATCTTACACGCTTTTTCTGATAAGCAAACCCGCGATATTCAAGTAGCCCAGCTCAAAGCTTCTTTCACCGAAGAATTGACGCCGACGTATGCGGACAATGCCGCTACCTATGCCGCGTTTGCCTTGGAACAAATCATGTACGAAGAATCCCGCGCCATGGTACTCAACGAAGGTATCCGCGTGGACGGCCGCAAACCGGAAGAAATCCGCCCGCTCAGCTCTCTGGTCGGACTCTTGCCGCGTGCGCACGGTTCTGCCTTATTCACCCGCGGTCAGACGCAATCTTTAGCCGTAGCCACTTTGGGTACGGGCGATGACCAACAAATGGTGGAAGGATTAGATGAAACCTCCTACGAACGTTTTATGTTGCACTACAACTTCCCGGGTTTTGCTACGGGTGAGTGCAAACCGGACCGTAGCCCCGGCCGCCGCGAAATCGGCCATGGCGAACTTGCGCGCCGCGCTTTGATGCCGCTCATCCCCAGTGAAGAAGAATTCCCGTATACCATTCGTGTCGTGTCCGACATTATGGAATCTAACGGTTCTTCCTCTATGGCGAGCGTCTGCGGCGGAAGTTTAGCCCTGTTTGATGCCGGCGTGCCGATGAAAGCGGCCTGCTCCGGTATCGCTATGGGTGCTATTTCCGGTGATGGTAAATTTATCGTACTGTCCGATATTATGGGTTTGGAAGACCACCTGGGCGATATGGACTTCAAATTAACCGGATCGCGCAAGGGTATTACCGCCTTCCAAATGGACGTAAAACTCAAAACGGGTATCCCCTTGGATATTTTGCGTCAAGCCATTGCGCAAGCCACCCGCGGTCGTATGCACATTATGGAGCATATGGAAAAAACCATTGCTGAGCCGCGCAAACAAGTATCGCGCTTTGCCCCGGTCATTTTCAAAATGAAGATCCCCGTGGACAAAATCGGTGCATTAATTGGCCCCGGCGGTAAGAACATTAAACGCATTACCGAATCTACCGGCACCAAGATTGATATTGACGAAGACGGCACCGTATCTATTGCCGCTAACAATGGCGATAAATTGGACGCGGCCAAAGCAGAAATTGATATGCTGACCGCCGAGCCGGAAGTCGGTAAGATTTACAAAGGGAAAGTCGTTTCTATTCAACCCTTTGGCGCGTTTGTAGAAATCTTGCCGGGCAAAGACGGACTGCTGCACATCTCGCACATTGCCAAAGAACGCATCAACAAAGTGGAAGATGTACTCCACTTGGGTGATGAGGTAGAAGTGAAATGTATTGAAATTGAAAACAATGGCAAAGTGCGTTTGTCGCGCAAAGTCTTATTGAAATAGTTTCATTTCAATCTAGCAAAAAACCCCAGAGCAAACACTCTGGGGTTTTTTATTACACACCTTGAAAAAATCAGTTTAATGCCCTATACTACTAGTATGAAGATATATTGCACTTTAATCCTATTCCTTTTCTCTTATACGTGCGGCTGGGCGGCCGCACCGTGGGGAATGTTGGTCGATTATGAAAAAAATCCGTCAGACATCGGCTATGGTTTACCCAAAATTTTGGCCGAACAGCCCATTTTGTATGTGATTGATGAAAATACTGCTAAAAAGCCCGAATCAAAAGCAGGCGACGTTACTGCCAAAATACAACACAATATTACTGCACGAGCAACCGTTGCAGAGGCCTTTTCATCTTGGTTTGATAATGCGGTCCAACATATTAAGCAAGCACACAGAGAGGCAGAATTTGCCGATGTTATGCCCTTGTTGCAACAAGGTATCACCCTTAAAGAAATTAAGTCTGTAGATCAAGCGGATGTAGTGTTTCATTTTACTACTGAATCGGAAGTGAAAGAACATTGCGGATTTGACAGTATTGGTTGCCATTCCGGCAAGGATATTTTTATTCCCTTTATAGAGTATTCCCAACTATACGCCGAATATGGAGATAATATCCAGCAGGTACTTACTCACGAGGTAGGACATTTTTTAGGGCTTGCAGATCAGTATTTCCATGCCAACAACGCTTCTGTGGTACATTCTACATCGGACCGTATCGGGTCACGTAAATCCGTCATGGCTAGCAGCGGCCTTGGCTGTGACGATGTGGACGGCTTAATCAATATCATAGACTGGACGCGTGCACGGCAAATGAATGGGCATTATTCTGCACGTGCACAAAAAGGCTGGAAAAGTTTTTGTGATAACACTCGTTATAAAGAGGCAAAAGTGCTTAACAAAGCTGAATTTGCCGCCGAACAATGTTTCTATCGTTTTACTTCATCGGGTGAAATAGCGGATAAAATTTGTCCCGAACCTTTTGTAAAACGCAATCGCAAGATAGAATTTTGGGACGAAGGTTTACCTTATAGCTTAACCGATAAGAAACAAAATTTATTTGTTCAATACGTTATTATGCGCGGAAATACCGATGAACCTACGTTATTGGCCTTTGTACAAGGTTTGTCTTCCAAAAAAGATATTATGCGCCTGCAAGCCCAACGCACCACAAAAGCAAAGGGACGCGTGATTGTGTGGGAAATACCGTATCATGAAAGTCATGCCGGAATTGCTTTTGAAACAGACACCTGCACGTTTGACAGTGGACGTATGGTAGGAGGTTTTGAGTTCAATTATATGGTCCTAAACAAACAATTAAAAACGAATAGTTTAGTTTATGATTTTAAACGTGATCCCAATGTAAAATACAAAGGGGATACGCCTACTTTGCTCACGGATAAACCTATCAAATTCCGGGTGGCTGCTAATGAGGAAGCGGCCTTAAATAAGCCCTACAGTTGTAGAATTGATTTAGAAGGAACAGAGGAAGTGTTTGTATATGAGGCAAAACAGCGGACGAAAACAAATGAGGAAGTAGTTAAAGCCGTTGCACAGCGCTATGGTATTAGCCCGCAAGAATTGATACAAGCGGCAGATATCACTTGTGACAAAGAGCATGTGTTCCCCAACAAAAAGATTTCAGATGTCAAAGATATGTGTAGCTTCTTCTATTTGGTGGATAAGACATATAAAAATTTTTCCGGTAATCCGAATTTATAGAACATCCCCTGCAAATGCGGGGGATTTCTTTTGCCTGTAAATTAAGGTACAATATGGCGTATGAAACAATTTCCCGTTCGCTTAATCAGTCTAGTACTGGCTGCAGCGCTACTAGTGCAAGGTTGTACTTATCATGGTAAAATCCACCGCGTATTTATAAACACCGCGATTTTGAAGAAAAAATAAATGCCCGTGTAATGGTGGTATCCGATAAATACTATCCCGAATATGTTTCTTCCGATTTTAAGCGTAAATACACCTTTCGCTTATCTGACGGTTTGCCCGTAGCGGTGGCAGATGCGCTGGGCACTTTGTTTACCGAAGTAGATGTCAATGAATATAAATACCGCCAGCATTATGATTATATTGCCGAGCTGGATTATGCCGTAAAAGTTCACTTCGGTCCTATGAAATATACCGAAACAAATGTGCTCTCGCCCGATATTATTTGGGAACCTATTTTATTTACCACGCTCAAGGTCACCTTGCGCAATCCCAAAACGGGTTATGCCGTGGCGCGTTATGTACATGAATCTCACGAAATTATTCCTAATGTCAATACGGATTGGGGCTTATGGTTTGGCAGTTTGGCCACTATTCTTACATTGGGATTATTTATTCCGGCACAAACCCAACTGATGGGTATGAAATTACGCCGCACCTTGGAAAAAGGCATTGAGAAAGCGTTGTATTATGACATCATGCCGGAAATGCAAGAGGATAGCGTTAATTTTATTGAAGGCAAAGAAAGCGAAACAACCAATACCCGCTTAGACGGTAAATTTATTCCT
>JAGCKY010000131.1 GCA_017647245.1 Elusimicrobiaceae bacterium | reverse complement strand
CCCGTGCATAAATCCAAAATATCGGGATTGGCACCGCGCTCAAATAAATTGGCGCAATACTGCGCGAGTTCTTCTGTCTCCGGACGAGGAGCCAGCGCGCGCGGGTCGCTTTTTAAAATCAGCCCGCCGAAATCACTTTCCCCCGTAATGTATGCCACGGGAACGCCGCGCTTTTTTTGCTCAATAAATTGCCAAAATTTTTGCTCATCTTCCGTGCCGACTTCCTGTCCGCCAAATGCCAGCACGTGCGTGCGCGTTACGCCCTCTGCCGCCGCTAATAAAAATTCCGCCTCCGCTTGGGGTTGCGGCGTGCGGAACTCTTGCAAAACGGACGAGGCCTGAACAATTAATTGTGTGTGCGTGGACATACACTCATTGTACAATACTTACAGCTGTAAATTTTTGAGTTTTTCTTCCACACGCAGTTTGCGCAAATCTTCCAAAATTTCCGTGATGTTGCCTTCCATAATTTCGGCTAAATTATGATAGTTTTTATCTACGCGGTGGTCGGTTACGCGGCTTTGCGGAAAATTATAAGTGCGGATTTTTTCGCTACGGTCGCCCGTACCCACTTGGCTTTTGCGCGCGTCGTAAATTTCTTTATTACGCTTTTCTTCTTCAATTTGATAGAGCTTAGCTTTGAGCATGGCCATGGCTTTTTCGCGGTTTTTACCTTGACTGCGCTCCTCACGGCAAGACACTACCACGCCCGTGGGCTTATGGATAATGCGCACGGCGGTTTCTACTTTATTGACGTTCTGTCCGCCTGCACCGCCACTGCGGCAGGTTTCCAGTTCCAAATCTTCTGGTTTAATTTCAATATCAATATCTTCCGCCTCAGGCATAATCGCCACGGTAACCGTGGAAGTATGCACGCGGCCGGACGTTTCGGTATCGGGCACGCGCTGTACGCGGTGCGTACCGGCTTCGTCACGTAGCCACGAGTATGCCCCGTCACCTTTAATAAACATGCTGACGTATTTACACCCTTTTAGTCCGGTCGGTGTAAATTCCAAGAGCTCTGTTTTCCAACCTTTTGCGTCGGCAAAATGCTGATACACGCGTAGCAGTTCGGCCGCGAACAGCGCCGATTCTTCCCCTCCGGCGCCGGGACGGATTTCCAAATAAATGCTTTTGCTATCGTTAGGGTCGGGCGGAATAACCAGCACGCGCAGTTCCTGCTGTAAGATGGGCAATTTGGCTTCCAATTCGGCCAGTTCTTCTGCGGCCAGCGCGGCCATTTCTTTGTCCGAACCGTCCTTAATAATTTCGCGGTCTCCCTCTATACTGGCTAACACGGAATTGATTTCATTTTCCTTTTCAATAATCGGTTTTAAAAAAGCGTGGCGTTTGGATTTTTCCATGAGTTCTTTAGGCGACAAATTACCACTCATCAACTCACTTTCCAACTTTTTATATTCTTCTAAATACTTTGCGGTATCCATAAATCTATCCTTTCAGCAAGGTAATAAAAAAACAGACCCCCGAAAGAGAGTCTGTTTTTTCAAATCCCGTCGCTATTTAGCGGCTTTTTCGGCTTTGGCGGTTTTTTTAGCCGGGGCAACAGCTTTGGGGGCTTTTTTAGCCGAGACGGCTTTTTTCAGTACCGCTTTTTTAGCCAGTTTACTTTTGGCTTTGACTTCTGTTTTCGGTTTGCGGGTAACCGTTTTGCCAGACGTAGAAGCAAAGCGTTTGTTAAATTTCTCCACCATACCTTCGGTGTCTAACAATTTCTGTTTGCCCGTGAAGAACGGATGACAGGCAGCGCAGATGTCCAGTTTTAAATTTTTAGCAGTGGAACGGGTGACGAATTTATTTCCGCACGCACAAGTGACTTCCACAAAGTCATATTTCGGATGTATTTTCTCTTTCATATTTTTTCCTCTAAAAATGGGTCAGGCAAAAACGCCTTCTTGATTATTGTAGCATAAATGAAAGCCCTGTGAAAAGAGCTATTTCTTTGGACCGCTTAAAAACGTACCGATACGGACGCTTCCGCCCCGAGTCCGTAATGCGCATAGTTGGCCGCCAAACTTAAATCCAAATAAGACGGCAATTTAAAATTGAGCCCCACCGTACCGCGCGCGGTGGTGACATATTCGGAACTGCCCATTAACGTCGGCGCAAAAGTGGCTTGATTGATATGCAGGGTCGTATAATCCACCCCGCCACCGATATAAGGCACAAAGTATTTAAATTTCATGGAAATAACCAAACTGGCGTTGTAATGCGATGCGGAAAAATCGCGCGCACTCGCGCTGTGTGCCGCCACCACGAGCATAGGTTGCAATGAGCCCAACATTTCATTGGGGCTGGTAATCCCCCAGCGCAGTCCGCCGCCGGCAATGGTCATACCTTGATAACTACTTGCGCGGATAAAACCGTCCAAGCGAAACGGCATACCAATATCGGCCTGCAACCACGGATAAAATACCGCGCCCACATCGTCACGTTCGCCCAAAGCGGTATGCGTGGTGCCGTGTTCGCCCTTGCTCATTTTAAAAAGCATCGTACCGCGCGGCCCGATTTGAAAGCCACCCCAACCCAGTACACGCCCGGTAGTATATGTGCCCGAACCGATTAATCCGCCTAAATCTTTGGCAAAAGAGCGCACATTGTCCTGCGCCACGTTGGCCGCAAAATCGTCCCACATCTTGTTGGCGTGCACGGGCACGCATAGTGCTAAAACAAACAATAATAAAAATAATTTTTTCATCGCTCGCTCCAAAAATTAATCTTCAAATCGTACTTGCGTACCCGCTTTTACACAGCCTTGCAAGGTGCCGGCCGGCATTTCCAAGGTTTGCGTGGCGTGGTATACAATCGGGCTTAACCGCCACGGTTTTAAGTTCTCCATCACACGCACTACTTTTCCGTCTTGATCCAAAAAAAGTACATCTAAGGCAAAGCGCATAAAACACGTGTGAATTTGCGGGCAGGGCGCTAAAAGCATCGCTGTGCCGGGTTTCATTTCCTTGCGAAACATCAGCCCCTTTAAGCGCTTAAAAAAACTCCGCGCCACTTCCACTTCTTGGGCAATGACCACACCGTCATTTATCACGCATTTCATACATGCTCCGCCGCAAATTGCGCTATATATTTTTGCAAATTTTTCTTAAAAACGGCGCTCTTAAATTGCACTACTTCCGGGAATTTTACATGAAAGCCGTTTTCATTTTTAAACACCAGAAACGTCAGCAAAATTTCCTCATTTACCGACACTTGCGCAATCCACATATCCGCGCGACTGGCCGCGGCGCGGTACTGTTGCATATTCAGTTCTGCACCGTTTATTTCATACGCGCAGTCCGACGTGCAAGCTTGTAAAAACCCGTACAACTGTTTGGATAAAACTTTTACGTTTTTATATTTCTTGCGGGTGAGTGGCAATTGTAATACGCCGTTTTTATTTTTTACATCTTTTACGTCAAATAAATCCCCGTAAGAAAAAGTAAAAGCGCACGCCGGAATAGTTAATACCAGCGCCACAACTACCGCCAACGTGCGCTTGATGCAAAACATTATTTAGGTTCTACCACGCGCTCTACATATGCGCCGGTGCGGGTATCCACCAAAATTTTATCGCCTTCGTTAATAAAAAGCGGTACTTTGATTTCAGCGCCCGTTTCCAAGGTAGCTACTTTGGTCATATTGGCCACGGTATCGCCTTTTACACCCGGAACGGTAGAAGCAATCGTCAAAGGCACTTTAATGGGTAGTTCCATATTCAAAAGTTCGCCATTGATGTAAATGCCCGTCGTTTCCATATTGTCTTTGAGATATTTTTTCTGGTCTTTTAGTTTTTCCAAAGGCACGGAAACTTGTTCGTAATTTTCGCTGTTCATAAATACAGCCATATCGCCTTCGTCGTACAAATACGTAAACGGGCGTTTTTCCACTTCCACTTCTTTAAATTTATCTTCCGGACGATAAGCCGTTTCAATCAAAGAACCGGTGTGAATGTTGCGCAGTTTAACGCGCACCACGGCACGGGCTTGGCTTTTGCGGTGATGTTGGAACTCAATGATTTCTACAATCTGTCCATTCTCATCTTCAAAAATCAGTCCGTCGTGAAACTGAGTGGTGTTAATCATACGTATACCTCGTTGCAGTACGTCAAACGCACTGTTATTTTCCTGTCAAATTTTTGGACCCTATGCGGGTAACCAAATAACTGTCCTCTAACCGGACGCCGTATTTACCCGGCAAATAAATGCCCGGCTCTACGGTTACAACAAAATTTTCTTCCAGTTCCCCCGGCGTATTGGGGCGCTCAATGGGCGCTTCGTGCACTTCCAGTCCGATGGCATGGCCGGTGCTATGAATAAAATACTTACCGTACCCCCCGTCTTCAATAACTTCACGCGCGGCTTTGTCTACTTGCGCTACGGGAAGTCCGGCGCGCAAAAGCCCTACCGTCGCCTCTTTGGCCATTTGCACAATATGCCAAATCTTAGTATATTCGGCGGGTTCTTTATTTCCGTGCCACCAACTGCGCGTCATATCCGAACAATACCCTTGATAAAAACAACCGAAATCCATTAGCACGGCTTCATTCTGTT
>JAGCKY010000130.1 GCA_017647245.1 Elusimicrobiaceae bacterium | reverse complement strand
TCCCACCCTCAAGCTGTTAATGGCGGGGCAACTCGTACCGGGCTTGGCCTATCGTTCGGCTTACCGTGATTCGTATTTGTCTGCTTTTCGCAAAATGTACAGCGTGCCTACAATGCGTAACGGTTGGGAAGTATACGCGCAACATTTAGCACAAGAACGCCGCTACATCGCCAGCGACGAAGAACTGTTGTTCTTGGCATGGGCCGATTATGTACGCGCCGTGCAAGCCGTTGTAGATTTCAACTTAAACACGCAACGCTTTACTTACAGTGACGCGTTGGAATTTTTAACCGACACGCAGGGCTTTGTGCAACCCCAAGCCGAGCAAATGCTCAAACAAGTAACGGAAAACCCGGGCGAAGCGGTTAGCTACATTTACGGTTATGACGCAATTAAAAATCTGCGCGCCAAATACCAGAAAAAATTGGGCAAGAACTTTAGCTTAAAAGATTTCCACACCAAACTTATGTCCGTGGGCGACATTCCGCTGGACCGTTTAGAGCCGGAAATCAATTACGCCTATGAAGTAGAAAAGAACCGCATCAGCCAAGCTATGGCCACGCCGTTCTACCGGTAAGTAATTTATATACTAAAAAAACCCCCGCCAATCGCGGGGGTTTTTTACTTAAATTTCCTTAAAACCACAAACCGTAATAATAAGTAAACTCATCTCCCTCGTCTGTGTGTACCTTTACTTCCGTTCCCCCCCAATCTCGCTGAATACTCTGACAGACAGCCTGCGCTGGTGTATCGTCATTTCCCGCAATACAGGCATACCTGCGCGTTAAATCGGTCAATTTTCCACGCCATTCAAACCAAAAGATTGCTTTCTTTGGATTTGGTGATATCCTTATCAGACACCACTTTTGTGTTTCTCCTGTTGAACCGCAACTCAACGAACTAGAAAAAGACAAACTTAAATTTTCCTTGTCATCTGTATACGTATTATTGGCAAGTCTGTATTCCTGCTGTGCTTTATCTAACGCATTCAAACTGATTAATCCCTGCATAGATCTGCTTTTGAGTACTGCTTTTTGATATTGCGGCAAGGCAATCGCGGCTAAAATGCCGATAATAAGAACAACTACTAACAGTTCAATCAACGTAAATGCTCTTTTCATATTTTATTCTCCTATAAAAATAAACAACAAAAACATTATATCATACCAAAAAAAAAAAACAATAGACATCCTCCTTTTCAGACGGAAAAATAGCAAAAAAATATCCTGCCATAAAGCAGGATATATCAAAATAAAATTAAATTAAAACCAACCGAACTTTTTTTTGCGCTTTATTTTTTCGGTACTTAATTCCGCTAGGGACAGCACCCCCAGCGGCACGTTATCCGCGTCCACCACCGCTACCAGCGGCTGACCTTGTAATAAAATTTCGCGCACGGTTTGCGCGTCGGTTTGCGGGGGCACGCTTTTAACTTCGCTCATAATAGAACCCGCCAGCGAATTTTCACTGAAAAATGCCAGCTCGGCACTGCGCACGATACCCTTTAACTTACCGTCTTTAGCCGCCACCACTAAACACGCGGCGGGCAATTTTTTGCGTGGCAAGGTTTTCAATTTTTCAATCATTTCCGCCACTTTGTTTTCTGTTTTAAACGCCACAAAATCGCGGCTCATTTGCGCGCCTGCGCTGTTTGCAGCCCACGCCGTATTTGCTTCTAAAGTTTTAACCAAAGAGACCGCCAGCAAGGTTTTCATTTTTTCGCGTTGCGGAACGGAAAATGCTTTGTAAATGGCCCCGGCTTGCACTAAATCCAACCGCGCCAACACATGCGCGGCCTGACGTGAAGGCAGACGGCGCAAAATGGCCGCCGCTTTGGACGCGTCCATCGGATTTAGGCACGCCACCATGCTTTCGGCTTTGAGCGGTTTAATCAACAGCACCGCCTCGTGGGTGGCCAGCCCCCCCAGTGCCTTGGCAGCAGCCAGCGGCGCGGCGGAAATAAATTTTTCCGTCAGCCACGGGGTTAAATTGTTGTTCGTTGCATTCATTTCCCTGCTCCTGCCAAAAAGATATTCCTTTCAAAGAGGACTGTTTTTATTATAATAAATTTAAGTAGGGCTTTGCCGCCCCCGCGCAAAAGGAGCATTTATGTTTTTTGATAAACCGATACATGATTTAACATTTGAAGATGTGGTCGCTTTTTGTAAAAAACAAATCCCGGAAGGTAAGCAGTTAGATTACAAATATCTGCTACCAAAGAATAAGGAAAAATTTGCCAAAGTCATTGCGTCTTTTGCCAATGCGCTGGGCGGCACCCTTATTATCGGCGTGAACGATGATAAAAATGACAAGCCCTGCCCGCCGTTTGCCGGCATTGCTTACCACGAAAAAATCCGCAATATGATTGAGGATATTATTCAAGCGTACATTGACCCGGTAGTGTTTGTGGATATCAATATCTGCGTGAGCAAAGACAAACAGCGCATGTTCGTAGTGATAGATATTCCGCAAAGCAATTTAACTCCCCACCTCGTGGGTAAACTCAAACGCGCCTATATTCGCACCGGGCAAAGCAGCCGTCCCGAAACAATTGTACATCCCAGTAAACTGCCGTGGCTGTTGGACCACCGCGAAAAATCCGAACGCTTGCGCCGTATCTTGTATGACAAAGCCGAGAGTCACTTCTTAAATTATCTCAAAACCAAAAATATAGAACCCACCTCTTTGAGCGTGGCCACTTTATCGCTTGTGCCGCTTTATCCGCAAGAGCCGCTGGTGTCGTATCATCAATTGCCTGAATTGATACGTGTATGCGGCCCGGAACCAGCACTATATCCGTCCATGAAATTGCAAGCCGTGCAAGACGGTGCGGCTTTAATTGACGGCGAACGCACCAGCCACCGCATGTGGGAATTTAATGACTATGGTCTGGTCATGGCTAAATGGGACGCTTCGCACACCCAAGTATTTAACGGACACGAAAGCCGTGCCATAGATTTTGCCGCGTTTGCCGCGTCCACGACGCGTTTTTTCTCACACAGCATTCGCTTTTTGGAAAAATTATCTTTTGGCGGCCCGCTTTCTTTCCGCTTAAAAATGAATAATATGCGCGGGCTACGTTCTTTCCTTTTGCAACAGAACGCCACCGTGCTGGAAGATTATATCCGCATGGATGAGGAATATACACTTTCGCAATTATCCAGCCAACTGCCTGCGATTTTGCAAAACACATTGCAAGCAACCGCTTGGTCGCTGGGTTTGCAACTGCCGCAAAAACAATGGCAAGAATTTGTTCATCAACTCATAGAGGAGAATTTTAATGCTGACTAAATTATCCCGCCGCGGATTTTCTTTATTGGAAATGCTCATCGTACTAGTGATTATTGCCGTACTGATACTGGTGGCCTTGCCCTATTATCAAAATGCCGTGCAAAGCGCGCGCAGCACCGAAGCGATCATTTGGTGGGGCAAAACCAAACAATGGGCCGCCGGTAAAAATATGACCCGCGAACGCGCCGATAAAATGGAGCAAGAAGTAAATGAAAAAAATCCGTTAAAATACTTTACGCTTAAATTAGTCTGCCGCATCAAAGACGGCCCGGAAATGTGTTGGGAAGCAGAATTTCACTTAAAAACTCCCGACCAACAAGTGCAGTATTATTTAGCCACTCAAATGAATTTCTTGCAACTGGTCTGTGTGCCACAAAACGATGCCGGCGAATCTTTCTGTCAAACCCAAGCCGGACAAGACGAAGGCCCCGATACTACAATCAACGGCAAACCTGCTTACGTAATCCGTTACTAGCTTTGGAACGCGCGCGAGCACGCGGAATTTGCTATGATGTAAGTATGCAAAAAACAGTCAAAGTAGGTTCTATTAAGATTTCCAATACGCTCCCGCTGGTGTTTTTGGCGGGCACGTGTGTCATTGAAAGTGAAAAACATTACATTGACACGGTTAAAAAGCTCCAGCAAATCATTGCCAAGACGGGGCATCCCTATATTTTAAAAGCTTCTTTTGATAAAGCCAACCGTACTTCTTTATCTGCTTACCGCGGACCGGGGCTGGCTAAAGGGCTTTCCATTTTACAAAAAGCCAAACAAATTACCGGCTTACCGCTGGTGGTGGACGTGCACGAGCCGTGGCAAGCCGACGAAGTAGCCCAAGTGGCCGATATGTTACAAATCCCCGCTTTTTTGTGCCGCCAAACCGATTTGGTATTGGCTTGTGCCGCCACGGGCAAAGCAATCAATGTTAAAAAAGGCCAATTTTTAGCTCCGTCAGCAATGGAACAAATAATTAAAAAAATTGAGTCGCAAGGCAACTATAACATTTTACTGACCGAGCGCGGCGCGAGCTTCGGTTATGGCGATTTAGTAGTGGATATGCGTGCGCTGGAAATTATGAAACAGTTCGGCTATCCCGTTATTTTTGATGCCACTCACTCTGTGCAAAAACCCGGTGCTTTGGGTACTGCTACCGGCGGCAATAGTAAACTGGCCCCCGTGCTTGCCAAAGCCGCTACCGCCTTGGGGATTGCAGGCGTGTTTTTTGAGGCGCATCCCAATCCGGCTAAAGCGCTGTCCGACGGGCCCAATTCACTGGATATGAAACAAGTGACGCAAATGACTGAGCAGTTGGCGGCCCTTGATAAGCTCGTGAAAAAATTTAAATAGGATTTACCATGACGGCACCTTTTGTACCGAACTTAAAATGGCATGCAAAAGTATTTCTGGTGATACTGCTGTTTTGCGTGGCGGCATTTTTTTGTTTGTCTTGTTTGGTCAGCCATTTGCCGCAACCCTATCAAAAAAGAGTGCCTGCTGCGGAAACAACCCCGTGGCTCAACTAAAAGAGGAACTGTATGAAATATAACACCCAAGAAATTTTGAAAACCGCTAAACATGTACTGGACGTAGAGCACAAAGCGCTTGCTTTATCTCGCAAAAGTTTAGATGACGGCTTTTTGCGTGCCGTCAAAGCATGCGCGCAAACCAAAGGCCGCGTGATTGTGCTGGGCATTGGCAAAAGCGGGCTCATCGGCCGCAAAATTTCTGCCACACTGGCCTCTACGGGCACGCCGTCTTTCTTCGTGCACCCGGTGGAAGCATTGCACGGTGATTTGGGCATGATTATGAGCGGCGACGTAATTTTGGCGATTTCCTTTTCGGGTCAAACCGAAGAAATCAATAAAATTCTCCCCTCACTTGCACGGCGAAAACTCACCATTATTGCGATGACCGGGCACGAAAATTCCAAGCTTGCGCAAATGGCAGATATTCACGTCAAAATCCACATTGACCGCGAGGCCTGCCCCTACAATTTGGCCCCCACCGCGTCCACCACGGCCACGTTGGCGGTCGGCGATGCGTTGGCGGTTTGTTTAATGCAACTTAAACATTTTGAGAAAACCGATTTTGCACTATTTCACCCGGGCGGTTCTTTGGGTAAGCT
>JAGCKY010000129.1 GCA_017647245.1 Elusimicrobiaceae bacterium | reverse complement strand
TGCGTGCGTTGAAAAAAGTGCGCCAAACTTGGCCGGCGAAGATTAAAAGCAGTGTGAATGCATCTGCGCGACCTTTATTGTCCCAATTAACTACCGTAGAAGAATTTTTCCCGCATATCCCCGGAGTGGAAGAGGTCGCTCTGCCCACCGTGCGCTCAGGACCACAGGATATAACCAAAGTAATTGAACAACTTGTTACGGGGCGGACGGATTTATTAGCGATAAATGAGTCTGCGGTAACGGCGCAGTTGGGTTCTTCGGCGGAGGTAACCTCTCGTGTGGCTACTTTACAAAACCATTTAAATACGGCGGTTAAAAACGCAGATGCGGCATTTGCTAACCAACGGGGTTTCTTAAAACATGCATTTGGGGATTCTGATATTGCCTACCGCATAGAATTGAGCAAAGAGGTCAAACAAATTGGTCAATATTATAAAGATGATGCCAGAGGGGCTGTGGTAGATCTCGCCGCGAGAATTAAGGGAGATTATACAATTCATGTTCCAAAGGATTTGCGCCAATTACGTGAGGTACCTTTGTTTGATAACGCCGGCAAAATTAACGGGCAGACGTTAAAGGTCTTAATTAAAACGGTTGAAGGAGTGCCGGAAGCACAAGCCCAAGGGGAACTGATGCAGGCGTTAAATACAGCTAAAAATCAAACCAATTTGGCTTATACGCACCGCGGTTGGTTGCGCCGCAGTTGGACGGGTATTACCGGTAGAAATAAAACTGCCTATAACAAGATTTTATCCGATAACATCTTGGGCTTAATGGAAGATAAGAACTTGATGACTTCGTTTAATCAAGCTGAAAAGGATAAAGTGTTGCGTACTTTAGCCGCGGCGGTGCGTGATACAAAGGTAAGTTTGCCGTCAGATTTGGGCAAATATGCCGCCATGAAGTATGACCCGGTGAATTTATCTTACAGAACTTTCCAAAGCTCTGTGTTCTCTCCGGCTAAAACCCCGGAAATGCTTCCGATGAGCTTTAACATAGACAAAGGCGTTAGAGGAGTAAACCGCTACGGACATTATCAACGGGTAGTATTTAGCCCGCAAAGCAAAGCAAAAGGCTATGCGATGGGCTTGACGGATGGTTTCAAAACTACCAATTTGAGCAATTTCAAAATTGATATTCCGTCCTCGCAATTACCGACGTTAATTCGCGGCGCGGCAGATGCCAAATTAGTTAAACCGCTTGAAATTAAAATGACTCCTTATTCGAATAAGAGGGCCTTCCGGAAAGCTGCCAAATTGAGCGGAGGGGCATCTCCGGTGATGGAAAACGCCAGCGGACGGACTTTCTGGCAGCAGTTATCTAGCGGTTTTCGCGGAAAAACAAAAATTTGGACGGACGAAGTACCCGTTTATATCCGCAGTGGCAAAGAAGAAACCTTAGTGCCGATGGTGTTCAAAACCGATACGCAACTGGGTTTGGCGGGTAGCCGTTTTGTATTGGACAACAATAACAATATGCATTTATTGCAAGGCGGACAAGATTTATTCGGTAAACACCGCTTACGCTTTAGTTTGCCCAAGAAACAAATTACGCCGCTGGTGGACTTAAGCCGTTCCGGTGTATTGTCTACTCCGTTGAGTTTGATGGTTCGTTCCGGTCGCAATAAATTAGCTCCGTTGTTCTGGACTTCCGGTTTAAGTTTAAGCGCGGCTTCCTCCGGGTTGATCACTCCGTTGGAAACGACCTACAAAGACCAAATATCCGAACAACAAAAAACATTTATTACCTTTGTGTTCCCGTATTTGCCGTCTATATTATCACCGGCTATTTCACCTTTCATTATGAAATACGGCGCGGCAAATGTATTGAAAGCTTCTTTGATGACGGTGGCCGGCGGTTTAGCTTTCAGCACCCTGATGGGATTTCGCGGTCATTTAGATGAAGCAAATCCGCCTTCTACGTGGCCGTTGTTCATAACGGCAGGTGCTATCGGTTTTTCGTCTGCTATGAGCCGTTCTACTTTAAACGTATTGATTAACAGCATGGGCGGCGGTGGCAGTTTGCTTAAGAGTATGGCTTTCAAAAACGCAGGATCTGTATTCTTATTAGCTCCGTCTTTCGTGTATGGTTGGTATCGCTTACGAGCGCAACCGGCTATTACCGGAAAAACTTTAACGGAAGAAGAATTAAGCAAGCCGGCCTCGGACTTCTCACTTGCTTTCCCGGTATTGTTGACTTTATCGCTGGCAGCTTTGAGTTGGGTGAGCGCCGCACGTTTGGATTCCTCTATTGGTCGTGCCAGTGCAGTATTAAGAGGAGAGAAATTCAATGTGTTTGGCAAAGAAATGGGCGTAGCATGGAGAACTACTTTTGCGCCTGAAGTATTGCCGTTAGCTGCTGCTACATTTGCCTTTACAGGTTTTGAATCGGCCGCTTTTAGTAAAGGTACGAACTTATCTCTGAAACCTATGTACGAAGCTACAGGATTGTTGGATCACAGTAAACCCGGCAACAGAGCCAACACATTAGCGTTGGTAACGGGTATTAGTGCCGCAGCTGTACCTTTTGCCACCCGTATGTTGGCTAAACCTGCATTGACAGCTTTGGGTAATCCGTTGAAACCGGGCATAGAATATAAGCGTATGTTGGGGCTTTCCTATGCTTTCAATGCCGCGGGCGGTACATTGTTAATGTCCTATGGTTTGAATCCTACTCCTTTCAAAACGGAAGAAGGAAAATTCCACGTGGATCCCAGAATGGTAAGCGGTATTGTATTGATGGGATTGGGTACGGCTAACGTTACACAATCGTTCCAAAAATTAGCCAATATCCGTATCGGTAAAGGTTCTACGATTGCCAAATTAACAGCGGGTATGGATAAAGCATCTGCAGCTTCCCGTGCCAAAGAATTGGAAACAATGACAATGACCAGTTTTTCTTGGTCTCAATTGGGTATTGCGGCTTTACCGGCCTTGCAAGGTATGTATGTGGACCGTGAAAAAGCGATGGGAATTCGCCCGGCCAACGGACCGTTAGGTTCTTTGTGGATTCCGATGGCGGCGTTGGGTGCCAGTATCGGACTGGCACTGTACGGTATGTATCCTACGCGCTTGCCTGCCGGCTTAGTAGGCGGTACAAAAGTGGTGGTAGACGGCCTGCAATCACTTAACCCGCGGCCTTATCAGCATCAGATGGCAGAAATATATCGTGATAACAGAGCCGGTAAATTAGACTTGCGCATCATGCAATACCGCATTGATGAACAAAAGAAAATGGAAGCCGCGGAAGAAAAAGCGCGGGCTGCCGCTAAACAAGAAGTTGTTGAGCCGGAAGAAGTGAAAGAAGAAGCGGCCGAGAAATAAGTGTTATTTTAGAAGTAACAAAGAAATCCCGCCCGTAATCGGGCGGGATTTTGCTGGGTAGCCGGTAGACAAGGCAGAGAAAAATCCTAATTATTTCTGAGTAACTAAAATTGTATAATCAGAATTAGCTAGCAGGTAAACTAAATAAAATTTCGCTTTCCTTTTTGGCGATTTTGTGGTATAAATATATTCTATGAGATCCATTAAATTAACCGAAACTGTAACTTGCCCCAACGGCTGTGAGCCGTTTGAAGCAGACCGCTGGTCCTTTATTAATGTAACCCAGGACCCGGAGTTAAAAGAAGCCGTGTTGGGCGGGGAGTTAAATTTATTTCGCTGTGAGCATTGCCATACGTTTTTTCATGGCGATACGGATTTGATTTACTTGGATGAGCAGGCCCAGTTGCTCGTGTTTGTCTTTTCGGAGAAAAACCGGGCAAAACAGAAAGAGCTGGTGGCTAAAATGCAACAGGATTATCAGTTGCTTAAAGACACCCTGTTTAAAAAGCTGGGCTTAGATTTCAGCCCCTTGTGTGTGTTTGGATTAGAGGAGCTGAAAGAAGTAATAGAAAAAGAAGAACAACGTAACGACGAGTCGCAAGTAATTGCAGCTGCCGCCGCTGCGCTGGGAATGCAAGTTGCGCGGTTGGTGCCACAATGGGCCAGAGAGCATAATTACCCATTGTACACGGTAGCCGGGGCGGATGAAACGGCGAAAAGCTTTGCCGATTCCGCCCGCAAGGTGCTTGAGTCGGGACTACAGAGCCCGTT
>JAGCKY010000128.1 GCA_017647245.1 Elusimicrobiaceae bacterium | reverse complement strand
GATATTACCCGATGTAATCGTCCAATTGCCAAACGCATTAATCACGCGCGCAATCGGCGGCCAAATGAAATACGCCGCGCCTGCAATCACTAAACACGCCGCACCGGTTACAATCGGCACAAAGCGCCGTCCGCCAAAAAAAGCTAGATAATCGGGCAATTTGATTTGGCTGTAGCGGTTGTACAAAGCACCTGCAGTTACACCCACAATGATACCGCCCAGCACGCCCATATCAATACTGGCATCTAATGCTTTCAAAGAGGCCACCAAAATAATGTACCCGATATAGGCAGATAATGCCGCAGCCCCGTGATTTTCTTTTGCAAAACCAATTGCCACGCCAATCGCAAAAATAATCGGCAAATTGGTAAACACCGCTTGTCCGGCCTCTGCCATAAAAGCGATGTTTAGTAAGTCCGGTTGCCCTAGACGTAAAATCAGTCCCGCTACCGGCAGTACGGCAATAGGCAACATCAGTGCCTTGCCCAGTTTAACCAATCCACCCGCGAAAGAGGATATATATTGTTTGAGTGTGTTCATTTTATCTCCTATTTACTAAATTCTTTTTTAACTAGCGTACGTACTGCGTTGGCACTTGTGCATTGCAAAGCTTGCTCGGCAATTTGCGCGGCGTGAGCTTTGCTGATTTTGCGCACGAGAGCTTTGACCGGTGCAATTAAATTGGCGCTGACGGCCAGTTCGGTTACACCGAGTCCTACTAATAACGGTACAGCATCTAAATCTCCTGCTACCGCGCCGCAAACCGCGACGGGTTTTTGGTGTTTTTGCGCACCGCGGCACGTGCTGGCAATCAGCTGTAATACCGCCGGATGCAACGGATCTGCCTGCGCACATAAAGTTTTATGTCCGCGGTCAATGGCAAGCGTGTATTGTGTTAAATCGTTGGTACCGATAGAAAAGAAATCTGCCTGCGCGGCAAATTGTTGGGCTAATAAAGCGGCCGACGGTACTTCTACCATAATTCCTACTTGTACGGGGGCGGAAATGCCTAATGATTTTTTTTCTTGTTCAATGATTTGTTTGCATTTTTCCAATTCAGATAAAAAGGAAATCATTGGTAGCATAATGCGCGCGCTACCTGTTGGTTTTACGCAGAGCATGGCGCGGATTTGCGTGCGGAACATTTCATCATATTGATCATAATTACGCACGCCGCGCAGTCCCATAATGGGGTTTTCTTCGGCGGGAATCGGCATATAAGAAACGGGTTTATCTCCGCCCACATCTAACGTGCGTAACGTCACCGGGTAACCCTGCAAAGCGTCGGTAATTTTTTGGTATAAATCGGTTTGTTGCGTTTGTGTAGGTGCGGTGGCCCTTTGGCGGAATAGAAATTCCGTGCGCACTAACCCGAGTCCGTCCGCACCATTTTGCGAGGCCGCTTGCGCTTCGTCCACATTAGAGGCATTGCCCGTTACGTGAATATGCACACCGTCGGTAGTGCATGCTTTTTCATGGGCGGTCTGGCGGGCTGTGGCCGTATCTTGTTGTTCTTTTTGCAATAATTGCTCTGCTTGTTGCCAAGCTTGCCCGGACGGGTGCAAGATAAATTGTCCGATAGACGCATTTAAAATGGCCTGCGTGCCGTTTTCAATATTCAAAACATCTGCCCCGACGGACACTAATGCGGGAATGCCCCGGTTGCGCAGCAAAATAGAAGCGTGCGCGGTGGGGGAACCTTGCGCTAGTACAACGCCTTGGACCTGTTGATTTATTTCTTTGATATCCGATGGTAGTAGTTCTTCCGCAATCACAATGCAACCCGCGGGGAAATCGGGTTTGGCCGCTTGCACATGGGTCAATTTGGCAAGCACGCGCTGACGCACATCTTTCAGGTCGGCCATGCGTTCCATTAAAAAGCGGTTTTGCGTGCGTTTGAGCACGTCAATGCTGGCGCGGATAGCTTCATTAAAAGCGGCGGGAGCGCTTCTGCCTTGTTGGATAAATTGCTCGGATTGCTCTAGCAAAAACGGGTCTTGTAATAACTCCTTATGTGCTTTTAAAATAGTGTCAGCTACAGCGGAAGACGGTGCGGATAATTCTTGTATCACTTCGCAAACAGCTTGTTGTAAGCGTGTTAATTCTGTTTGCGGGTCTTTGGCGTTCTGTTCAAAAGCAAGTTCGGTGCGTTGCCATAAAAATGTTTTTCCGAGTGCAATACCGGCGCACGCGGTTAAACCGTGAAAAGTGCCGTTTTGAGACGGACTGCACACGGGTTGCGAGGTAGGGACATCTTCAGAGGTAGCGGGATTTTCACCCAGCCCGCTTTCTAAAAAATCAGCCAGTTGTGTTAGGGCCTCATTTGCCTCTTGTGCCAGTCCATTTGCGCGCAGGCGCACTTGTGCTTGTTGGGTAATGGCTAGTCCCATAACCGCCACTAAACTTTTGGCGTCCGCGGTTTTTCCGTCGTATTCCAGCTCAATAGCAAAGGGATATTTTTTGGCCGCTTGTGCTAATGCCGCCGCCGGACGCGCATGTAAACCGTTTTCATTGGAAATCGTTATCGGACGCGAATAAACCCAGTCACCGGTTTGGGTTTTTTCAGCGGGAATTACGTCTGCACCTGCTATGCCGACCAAAGAAAATAAATTGTCTTTTGCGGCGGTAAGTTGCGTCAAAGTTGTTTTATTTAAAACTGCACCGTCCGGCGAAGTGACTACCGTGATGACCCAATTACAGGGTGTGTTTTTGGCCAAAAAATCCGGGTCAAATTCAATCAGTTTTTGTCCAAGTTTAACAGATTGGCATTGTGCGACTAACGCTTTAAATCCTTTCCCTTTTAAAGAGACACTCTCCACGCCGATATGGATTAAAATTTCTACCGAACCGCTTTTGAGCGTGATAGCGTGTAGCGATTTGTGAAGGTTGCTAACCGTAGCATCAAACGGAGCTACAATATAAGGAGAAGTGGGAACAATCGCCAATCCGTCACCCAACATTTTTTGGGCGAAAGCCGGGTCAGGCACTTGTTCTATCGGACGTAATTGTCCGTCTGTCGGAGCAAATACAATAAAATCAGTCATATGATTCCTCATCAAGAGTTTCTTTCATTATAGTATATTCTTGGCAAGCGGCAAGCGGTAAAACAAGAAAATTTGAAATTTTGCTCAAAAACCTATATACTAAAGATAAGATATGAGGAGAATAATATGAAAAATCAATTAACTAAATTTACACAAGGTTTTACATTAGCCGAACTCATGGCCGTAATCGTGATTATCGGTATTTTAGCGGGTATCGGCTTGGGTTCCTACCGAAAAGGGATAGACCGCGCGCGGTTTTCCGACGGATTAACGGGCGCGCATGCCATTGCGGCGGCAGTAGATGAATACTATTATGAAAATCGTGAGGCACCCGCGAACGTTTCCAAATTAGCGGTGTCGTTAAAGGGGGGAAGTATATCCGGTAACACGGTTAATACTCCTAATTTTACATATACCTATAACAGTAGCAACAAATATGTTACAGCCGCAAGTAAAAACGCAACTCCTGCGTACACGATTGTGGTGTATACGGATATGGCGGGCGGAGTTCATCCGGACCAGTGTAATGGGGCGGTGGAATTTTGTCAGTCAATGGGATATAAAACTTGTACGGGTACCAGTTGCGTCAAATAAAATTGTTTTTATAAAAATCCCCGACCCAAAAGGTCGGGGATTTTCTTTGTGTAAATTACGGTTTATCCGGCCGGCCACAAGAAGCGCCGCCCGGCCATTAAGTGAAAATGTAAATGGTCTACACTTTGCCCGGCGCCTTTACCGTTGTTGGTGACTAAACGGAAATCTTTTAGGTCGTATTTTCTCGCTATATCTCGCGCGGCCAAAAGGACTTTTCCCAAAAGCTGCGCGTCACAGTCTTCGGCTTCGCTCAGGCGACTGATGTGCTTTTTGGGAATAATTAGCAAATGCGTAGGCGCTTGCGGATTTAAATCCTTAAACGCGACCACATCGTCGTTTTCATAGACGAGTTGGCTCTTTATTTTTCCACTGACAATGCCACAAAATATACAGTTCATATTTTCATTATACTAATTTGGCTAATCCTGTAAAATGCTTGACGGAACGGTCCGCGCTCTGCTATGCTAACAATAGATATGAAAAAAATTAGCTTGTGTCTGCTGTGTTTTTTATGCGCGTGTGCGGGAACTTCTACCACGGATGTTTCCAAATACCGTGTGCAAACCGTGCGGGAGAAACCGTATTATTTGAGTGCAAACCCGGAAAAAGTAGAGG
>JAGCKY010000012.1 GCA_017647245.1 Elusimicrobiaceae bacterium | reverse complement strand
ACGATAGTATGAAAGGCGGACGCAGTGCCAAGTATACAAATGGTTATCGCGATGCTCGCGCGGGGTATGGAGCGCAATCGGCGGAAGGAAAAGACTTGCGAGATATTGCTGTTCATTCCGGTAAAGTAGCGGCCAACAAAGACCGCAGTAGCAATGAAGGTGCGTCTCCGTTCTTAGCTACAAAGTATTTCTCGGGCAGTTTAGACCCGATCGGCAGTGGTAGTGAGGGGTTGATTACCGATCCGAGTTTACAAGGTATTGCCAATGATTCGTTTGGCGATAAAATGGAAATCAAACTGGACGACTTGGACCAAAAATTAGATGAGGTGGATACCACTGAACAAGAAAGACAAGCCCAAGAAAAGAGATTTACCAACTGGGTGAGCATATTAGCTGTGGCCAGCATCGGAGCGATGTTTGCGATTGCCGCCCTGAAACAAGAACCGCCTTGGGGTACGGTGGCGGCGGCGGCGATTAGTGCTGTTATGACGGGGCTGTGGATTTGGTTTGACGTGGCGCTCAAGAAAGACTATATTGACAAATTCGGTAGCGATGCCATGAGTACTATATACTTTATCCTGTCAGGTCTGTGTTTGGGCGGTATGATGGCGGCTTGGGTATGGGGCGGCTTTTCCAACATGCTTAATCAGATCGCCGCGTGGTTTGCAAAGGTTTTTCATATCAGTTTGGGCGGTATTGGAGCAAGTAGTGTTTTGGGCGCAGGCGTGGATGGCGCTACCAAACTTGCTAAAAAGGAATAACCGGGAGACACGATATGGCAAAAGATATGTTACTTAAAAGAGTGTTTGCATGGTCTGTGCTTACGTGTGTGGTATTGGTATTTGTGGTGTTTTACGTGCATAATGAAATGCAATTGCGCCAATTAGAGCGTGAAATTATTTACCGTCAAGCGCATGCATTAGCGGCCCAGCAACGCCGTGAACAAGCGGCCCAGTACCGGCAACATTTTGAAGAGCAACGCTTGCGCCGCCAATATAATCAGGGGCGGATTGTGGGAGTAAATACTTCTTCTGTCCGCTAGCCGCAAGGAGTTTTGATATGGAACAGGAAAAAACAAGTACTGCGCAGTTTAACGGGTCTAAAAGGTGGACTCGCCTGCCGGGACTTTTGTTAGCGGCGCAACAATCCGGAACACGTTGGAACCGACTTGTAAAATTGGCCCTTGTTTTTTTC
This sequence comes from Elusimicrobiaceae bacterium, assembly GCA_017647245.1. Classification (GTDB taxonomy): domain Bacteria; phylum Elusimicrobiota; class Elusimicrobia; order Elusimicrobiales; family Elusimicrobiaceae; genus Avelusimicrobium. The sequence continues at coordinate 6,862 of JAGCKY010000012.1, read as the reverse complement.
CTGTTTTTGATTATATTTATAGTACCGGCCGGTTGGTTGCCGGGAGTTGCCCTGTGGGGGCAACAAATGGGAATATCTGCACGGCAAGCCCAGTCCGCTAGTATAGGCCGTTTGCTATGGACGTGGGTGAGCGGTGGAGAAGCTGTCTTTGCTCTACAGCCGCAACTGTCAGAGGACTCATCTTCTGAAGAAGCGGTCGCGCAACAGCCCGCGGCGGACATAACGGCGCCGGTGTTGTTTAAAATGGATAAGAAAGCGGCCGATACAGACGGTATAAAAGGCGTGTATGTCGCGCCTAATCCGGACCAATTGCATATGGACCGGGCTTTGCGCAAAGCGTTTGCGCGGCGGATAGACCCGTCGGCCAGTTTGATAAAAGAGAGTGCGGCAGGGAAAGATTTAGAGCAGATGTGGCAAAGCAGTACGCAAGCGCAAAACGCATCGGATTTTGTACGGGCAGAGCGTACAGCGCAAAGCGCGTATATAAATTAATGAGAGCCGCAGAAGTAAAACAATTTGTGTAGTAAGCAGTACATCGGCCTTAACGAGCCCAAGCGGCCGTTAAGACCCGGCAGTACCCGCAGCTGTAAATTTGCGGGGATATCCTAAAGGAGATAGTTATGGCTGAAGAAAAAAAAGACGCATTCACGTTCAGCGATAAGATTAAAAACAGCAAGCCTGCTTTTAATCCGTTCTCTAAACGTGCTTCTTCTAAAATCGGCAATAACGGCAAACCCAAAAAGACGCTCTTTGAGCGTACCCGGCGTGATGCTCCGTTTTTCATCGCGGCGTTGGCGGCTTTGCTGATGTTGCCTTTCCTGTATAAATACAGCGGAAATGTTTCCGACGGCGGCGCGTTAGTTGCGCCGGGTATGTCGGACTCTGTATTTGATCCGGAACGTTTTGATTTTTCGCCCAGCACAGAGGATGCTTCCGGTCAGATTTCGCAATTGACCGGGCGCGATCCGTTGAGCTTGATTAAAGGGTGGGGTTCTTCCGAAGAAGAATCTACGCGCTATGATTACGACGGCGAAGACCGCGACGGCTTTGGTGCTTACAGCGCTAATGACAAAAACACCAGTCACAGCACGTCCGTTTCCACGTATCGGCGCAGAGCCCCGGCGGCTACGCGCGCGGCGTTTAAACGCACGCCGACCAAGATTAATGAATTGCGCGGGGCAGGGCTTAATACGCGCGGCGGCGGCGGTCCCGGCAGTCGTTTTGGCGGCGGGTTAAAAACAGCAGCCAAAAAAGATTCTTCCGGTCCGTTACGTCAACCCACTAAACCGGTGTCTTTGCAACCGTTACGTGCGGCAGGTTCTCCGTCCCGTTCTTACTATGGGCAAGACGGAGTGGCCCAAGCGCGTGCTTCGCGTGATGCCATGAGCAAAGGCGATGCGAAAATTGCGTTAAAAGATGCTATGTTTGAACCGGTTAAAGGCGGTCGTGCCGGCGGTTTGGCAGACGGTATTTTAGCCGCGGGCGGCGGTGCAGGTAAAATGCAACGCAATATGGACTTTAAAGGCATCACCCCGTGGTGGTGGGACATGATGAAACAGCGCGAACAAGATAAATGGAAATGGAAATACTTCTTGTGGCGTAAAAACCTGTTAGAGCCGTTAATCAAAGACGTATTAGCGGTGGGGTTGACACACTTGCTGAACTGTTTATTGTGGGGCAACGCCGACGCGGATATTGATTATTTCTTAGGTGGCGCTCCCGGCGAATCAAAGGAAGGTCAATGTAACGGAATAAAAAGTAGTAAATGGGATGCCGCAGTTGCTGACGCAAAAGCAAACCATCAGAACTTTCCGTTCGGAGGTTTCCCTTCTTCTGAAGATAACTGTCGCCGTGCTTTTGGTTTGGCCTCAAATGTAAAGGTTAAATACGAAAAAGGCAGCAGTGTAGTCGGAGGAAAAGGTTTCTGGGGCGCACGCAAAACTTGTTTAGGCGGCGTCATAAAAGGAGCCAGCGTAAGAGAAGAATCCGACTGTAACAGATTAGCCGACAACCATAGCTTTATCGTCAGAAAAGAGGGCAAAGCTAAAAATTGGAAATATGTCTATCACGCGGTTGTCGTGGCGGATAACATTGACGGAAAACCCTTGTGCAGTGCGTTCAGATTTAACGACCATACACCGACGGTAGCAGGTGCGGAAAACGGCGATTTCAGTCGCAGTTCGCGCCGAAACAGAGGGTATCATACCGATACTTTGACGGTTGATCAAGAGGGTCGCGCGAGAACGCATACCTTTAGAGATAACGAAAAAGGTAACTTGTCCACAAACAATGAGGCGTTTGATGCCGGTTGTGTTATCTATGTAGCACAAGGAAATACCTTTAACTATTCCAAGTACCGCCGCGAAGCTTCCTTGGCTTTAACAAAAGCGGGTTTGGATGAAAATGCGTTTGAAAAAGTACGCCCGCTGTTTATTGAGGGCTATGTCATGCAAAAGCCGTTGGGTACGTTGGCAAATGCCAATGTATTCACTTCGTTGCCGACCTTGGGTCGTATGCCGATGCGTTATTCAGACTTTATGGCTGAATACATCAATAACCGTACCGGTGCTTTGCATACGCAACGCGAACGCAATTACACCAGATCAGGCGGCAAAATGCAAAGTGTACGCTGCGATTGGATGAACTTTAACATCTCGGCTTACATGGTTAGCAGCTTGACCGATGAAGGCATCGCGGCCGAGCTGACGTTTGCCCAGTATGGCGCAGATGAGCTGTGCGTAGACGTGGAAGTCATTGATGAAGGTAAGACGGTGTTGACCTTCCCGCAAATTAGCCGTGACCAAAGACGTTGTCAGTCCGGCTCGTGCAAGTACTGGTTGAACGCAGAACAGGCGAAACAGATAGCAGAGTATGTTGCCCAGAAACAAGCAGCTGATGAACAGGGCGAATCGGGTAAACCGGTAGAGCTCACGTTCAAGTGGACTGCGTATGAATGTGGCAATAAGTCTCGCTACGCGGTAGATTATACCACCTATACCAGCGACGCGGTTGCACAGCAAGTTGCTCGTACAGCCGATGAATGTAAAGAGGGTGATGAGCAAAAAGCCGACCCAGATGCTGACGGTTGTGAGCGGGTTCGCAAATGCGTGCAGAAAGACGTAACCGTTGACGGAAAGCAAGTGAAAGCTTGGGTATATGGCGATCCTGAAAAAGTAGACCCGAATTGTGGTCAGGCGCGCAAGCAGCATACATTTGCCTCGTTCATCCGCGAAATACGGACGTACGAAGGTTGCGATGAGTTGTTAAACAGCATTAGTAACAAACAACTTGTTTTCGCAGATGACGATGTCAAAAACGTGCTCATCGCTGCCAAAACCAAATATGAGCAACAAAACCCGGGCGAGGAATTGGTATACAGTGATGATTGTATTACCATTGCCAACCTGTTTGACGCGATGAATATCTTGCAAAACGGTATCCCGTTGAACGCGGTCTGTGCGTTAGGTAAGAGCATCGGCGCCAATTCAAAAGACCCGCATATTAAGGATGCGTACGCTAAAGATTACAATAATATGTTTGGTACGTTCGCGGCCTTTATGGGTGTTGAATCGGCTTATTTCCCCACGGAATATATGATTCCCGCTAACGGCGATGGTGCACGTGTAGACCCGCGTTTCTACTGGTGTCAGGGAAATAAAGCTGCGGCTCTATTTGCGGAACAAAACGGTGTTCACGCGGATTACCACTACGGTAACTACGTGTGGAGTAGCAGTCACGGTCCGCGGCCTGCATTTGAACAAGAGTTAAACAGTGGCATTTGGCAAGGAGCCCCGCTTAAACCGATTGCAGATGCGATTGGCTGGACGCCGAAAGCGGTAAATAACGACGCGGATATCAAAGCCAACCGCAAGAGTTATCATGCCAGCCATGTTGCCGTGTTCGGAAATAGCACTTGTGACTTAAAAGGCAGTATGTCTTATGAGAACATAGCGGCGTATATCCGCGCTCTGTGTAGCAAAGACGGATTAAAAGCTAAACCGAGCAACCACTGGACAAAATGCGGTCCGAAAGGCCCCGGTACGGGTGATCACCAGACTACAGGTGGTAGTTTACCCGGTACAGGTGATTGTGCGGGCAAGGATTGTTAGTTTGGCTAACAACTGATTAAGCAGTATTTATCTCCCCCGGTTTTTCGGGGGAGATTTTTTATACCTCATTTTTAACGCACGCACCGTGTGCTATTATTAGTACAATAATTACATGAAACATGCGTGGGGGGGTTTTGTTTTTTTACTCTTGTGTGCGCTTCCGGCGCAAGCGTTTTTCCCGTTTGATTTAGGCAAAAAAGAAATCAAAACCGATTATTCGCAAACCGTTTGGGACCGCATTATGCTGGAGCAGTCCGTGTTTGATATGCGCCGCGGAATGGGAGAAATGTCGTCGGCCAGTTATCAGGCGGCGGCCAACTCTTTTGCCAAAGCCGTTATCAAAAATCCCAAAGACAGTCTGCCGCATTTTTTGTATGGGGCGTCATTATATTGGAGCGGCAAAGTAGACGACGCCATGAGCGAATACCGCGAGGGTTTGCGCCTAGACCCTAATAATGCTATGGGGTATCAACTCTTGGGCATTGCATGGGGGTGGAAAGGTGATATCACACAAGCGCAGGAAAATTTTGAACGCGCCGCGCAGATAAACCCCAACAAAGCTGACACGCATATGAATTTGGGCTCTACGTACGGTGCGCAGAAACAATATGACAAAGCGTTAGACGAATATCGCCGCGCGGTGGAGCTTGCCCCGCGCGAGCCGCTGTATCATTATCAGTTGGGTACCTTGTATGATTTTATGGGGCGCGACGCGCAGGCGGAAGCGTCCTACAAAAAGTCACTCAAACATTTTATGCGCTACGAAGACGCGCTGCTAGCATTGGCAGCTTTGTATGAAAAACAAGAGCGTAACGAAGAAGCCCTAAAACATTATAAAAAAGCCGTCAAAATAAAATCGGGCGATTTTGTGGCGCGCTTGCGCTATGGGTATTTGCTGATGCAGCTGGGCCGCACGGCAGATGCACGCGAAGTATTGGAGAGTGCGTTTTCCATTGCGCCGTTTAAGTCAGACGGGCTGGCACTTAATGCCGTCTACCGCACGAGCGGCCAAAGCGCGGCAGATTTCCAAAAACAAATTGAAAAATTTAAAGACAATTTACTCAAAGTCCCTGCGGCCAAAGATATCAATATACAAGTAGGGCTTGCGTATGACCCGGTGGCAAAAAATCCGCCGCAAAGTAAGGGTGGCAAATTTTCCGAAGCGTACCAAAGTTTGCGCGGCACACAAGCATTAGCCGACAGCGCAGCGCCGATGTCTTTTGAGCGCAGTTTTGTATTAAATGCCACCGATAACGACACGCGCGCGAAGCAAATTAATGATTTGGCGGGCGAGCTTTTGCGTGCGGCTACCGCGGCGGGCGAGCAATATCAGGTCAGTATGACGTTACAGGGGCGCACGATGGATTACAATTCGCCGTCGGCGCTGACGCAAGAGCGCACAGTTGCGCCTAAAGCCGTTTATGACCCGCGCATTGTGGGCAATGACATGGGGCTGTGGGTTATGGGCAAAACGTGGGTGCGTTACGTGGAAGAAATTGAGCCGGATTTGATAGATGCCGCGCAGACTTCGGACGCGGTGGAGTATTTAATTTTGCAAGGACTTGCGGGGCTGATTGCAGGCAATGCTTCGGCGGCGCAGGCGGCTTTTTCCGCCGCGCAAAAACGCGCACCGCAAGATGTGTTGCCGCTTTTGGGGCTCGGCACGGCGGCGGTGATTGCAGCTGATGACGAGACGGCCGCGAATTATTATCGTCAAGCGCTTGCCTTGCAACCGGATAATAAAACCGCCAAACGCAATTTGAAAATTTTGGACAGCAAATGAGAAAATACGGCCAGCATTTTTTGGTTAATCAGCGCATCATAGACGGCATTGTTTCGGCGGTGCCTGTGGGGGCGGAGTCGGTAGTGGAAATCGGTCCGGGGCGCGGCGCACTGACGGAAAAATTACTTCAAAAAAATTTTGCGCAATTTAGCGCGGTGGAAATTGACCCGGATATGCAGGCGTATTTGCTGGCGCATTTTCCGGCGATAAGCGGGCATATTGTGCGGGAAGATTTTCTAAAATTTGATTTGTCTAAATTACCCGCGCGGTCCACATTTTTTGTGAGTAATTTGCCCTACATTGATGCGGCAGAAATCTTGGATAAAGTGCTTGCGTGGCCGCATTTTGCGGGGGCGGTGTTTATGTTTCAGAAGGAGCAGGCACAGCGTATTTTGGCGCGCGCGGGACAAAAGGGTTACGGCCCGCTGTCTATTCTCACGCAAGTGCGTGCACGGCCCGCGCTACTTTTAAAAGTAGGCAAGGCATGTTTTAATCCGCCGCCGAAAGTGGAAAGCGCGGTACTGACATTTGAAAAAATTGCGTGGCAGGTATCGCCCGAAAAATATACGCGCTTTGCACAGCTGATTAAAGCGGCATTTTTGCACCGCCGCAAAACTTTATTTAACTCTCTCTCGCTGGCGGGTTATGATAAAGAAAAAATACAAGCCGCGCTGTCTGCTTTACAATTGCCCGTTGCTGTACGTGCAGAAGATATACCGTTGCGAACTTTTCTGAAATTTTTTGAAATTATAATTGCGTAAGTCCTGCTTTGAGTTCCAAAATTTGCTCGCTGGGAATAAAGGGTTTAACTTCACATAAGTTAAGCCCTTTTATTGCGGCTTGTATTAAAATTTGAGGGTCTGTTTCCGTCGGGGCGTAATGCCGCCCGGCGGCCAGCATGGCTTCCAGCGGGATAAGACCGACCAGTTCGCAACCCGTGGCACGCACGCCTAATGCGGTGGCGTATTTT
>JAGCKY010000127.1 GCA_017647245.1 Elusimicrobiaceae bacterium | reverse complement strand
GGGTTTTTTGTTGTGTTTTATTTGGGTTTTGGTTGGGCAAAAATAGGGCTTGACTTGTTTTTTTTTTTTGGTACAATACGGGGGTAGTGGTTAATTTTTTAAATGTCGTTATCCCGGGCGTGGACCCGCAATCCAGGGCCGTTTATAGGGTTGTTTTTGCTTTATGAACAACGCTGGATCCCGGATCCATGTCCGGGATGACGCATAGAGGAGAGAGTATTTTATGAAAAAAGCATTTACGCTAATAAAAAACAAGAACCACCCCCGAGTGTTTCTATCGGGGGTCTACAACGCGTGTTGTAGTCGTGTGCTATTAAATAAACAACCGAGCGTGGAAGATCCCCGACAACAGCATTCGGGGATGGTTCTTTTATTTAATAACGGCTTTACGCTGATAGAGTTGTTAGTAGTCGTATTAATCATCGGTATTTTGGCGGCCATTGCCGTGCCGCAATATCAAGTGGCGGTTGGAAAAACACGTTTAATGCGCTTGGCGGTTTTAATGAAAAGCATCTGTGATGCTCAACAATTATATTATTTGAATAATGAAACGTATACAAATGATGTAGACGCCTGGGATATTCAATTACCCGCGGGAACACAAGTAAAGTTGCTAGACGAAGAAGGAAGTAGAGCCACTATCCGATTGCCCGATGGGGGGGTGTGTGAGTCTGTTACCAAACAAACAAAAGATTGGCAAACAAGGATACTATGCCAACCTTCGGGTGTAACAACATCATTGTTCGTTAATTATGCGACGAACCAATGGAAATGTTATCCGATGAAAACGGACTTGGGCAAAAAATTATGCAAAAATATGGGATGTAATCCGAGCACAGTGGACAAATTGACCGATGGTGGTAGTTGCGATTTTTCTTTTTAAGCGGGTTTGTTAATTTTCACATGCCACAGATATTCGGTGTTGCCGTGCGTGCCCTTAATCGGACTTTCCATAAGTTCACAACCTACAGCACCGTATTTTTGCGCTAAATTTTCCGTGAGAAAATTTTGTACGCGCGCGACAGCCAGTTGTCTGTTTTCTTCGGTTTTGACAATACCGTGGGGCACTTGTTTGGGCGTGAGTTCAAACTGCGGTTTGATTAAAAAAACGATTTCGCTTTGTGCGGCCATTACTTCGCATAGCGGTTGCATAATCATGGTAAGCGAAATAAAGGAAACGTCCACCGCGGCAAACTCAGGCGGCGTGTCAAAAAGGTCCGTGGTCATATAGCGCGCATTGGTTTCCGGGCGGAAATGAAAGCGCGGATTTTTTCGGATTTCGTCGGCAATTTGGCCTTTGCCCACGTCTACACCGTATACTTGTTTTGCGCCCGCTTGCAACATGCAATCGCTAAATCCGCCGGTTGCTACGCCGATGTCCACACATACTTTGTCTTTAACGCAAATGTTCCACGCTTTAAGCGCACCTGCTAGTTTAAGGCCGCCGCGCGACACATAGGGGCAGGATTTTTCTTTAAGTGAAATTTTATCTTCAGGCAAAACGGTGCGGTCCGCGCGCGTGTCAATTTCTCCGTTGACAAGCACTTCGCCCGCCATAATAGAAGCTTGCGCACGGTTGCGGCTAGGGAAAAATCCTTGCTCCACCAGCGCCATATCCAAACGTAATTTTTTACTCGGCATCTTCGGTGTTTTGTTCGGCGTCAAAGGGTTCTGTCAAAAGCGCGGCGCCTTTCTTTTTAAGCTGGGTCACTTTGAATTTTACTTCTTGGAGTTTCTCGGTCATCTCTTTGGAAAGCGTGATGCCTTCTTCAAACAGTTTGACCGAAGCGTCTAAATCGGTTTGTTCTTCTTCCAGTTTAGCCACGATTTCTTCCAAGCGTGAGAGCTTGCTTTCAAAATTATTTTTCATTTGACCTCCGCATGTATCATACCGTCTTTGACTTGTATGTAAATTTTGTCTGTGGGTTTGGTTTGCGCCACTTGCGAAATGATTTTTCCGTCTTTATCACGTGTAATACTGTAGCCGCGCCCGAGTACCGCAAAGGGGCTTAATGCATTTAATTTGTGCGTCAGTAAATCCAAGCGCGTTTGCGCCGCGGTGAGCTGTTTTTCAAACGCAGTTTCCAACCGCAGATTTAAATCGTCTAATGCTTGTTCTTTTTCTTGTGTTAAAATTTCCGGGTGCTTAAACACGCGGCTGTTTACCGCCAGTTCCACGCGGCTTTTGGCACGCTCGTAAAAAAGCGAAACCGATTGAAACAACCGTTTTTGAAGTTGGCTGATATGCTCTGCCACACCCTCTGCATTTTGCGCTACGAGTTCCGCGGCGGCCGACGGCGTGGCGGCGCGCAAATCGGCCACAAAATCGGCTATCGTGTAATCAATTTCATGCCCCACGCAGGAAATAACAGGAATTTTACTATTGTAAATGGCGCGCGCAACGGGCTCTTCGTTAAACGCCCACAAATCTTCCATGCTGCCACCGCCGCGCCCCACCAAAAGCACGTCGGGCGCAGGTTTTAATTTGTTTAAATCCGCTATCGCTTGCGCGATTTCGGCCGCCGCGCCCTCGCCTTGTACCAACGCGGGTGCAAGCACTACTTCTAAGTGCGGGTTACGGCGGTATAAGACAGATAAAATATCGCGTATGGCCGCGCCGGTGGGGGAAGTTACCACGCCGATACGTTGCGGAAAAGCGGGAATTTCGCGCTTGTGCTCTTGTGCAAAAAGCCCTTCGGCTTCTAATTTCTTTTTGAGTTTCTCAAATTCGGCGTATAAATTGCCTTGATGTAAAACTTCCACGCTAGTAACGGAAATTTGATAGCGGCCCATTTTTCCGTAGCAAGTTAAATCGCCAAACACACGCACTTGCAGGCCGTCTTGCAACATTTGGCCGCCCTTGCGCGCGTGCCATTTAAACATGACGGCAGAGAGCAAACTGTCGCGGTCTTTTAAATCAAAATAGAGATGTCCGCTTTGCGGCTCGCGCAGTCCGCTGACTTCGCCCTCCACAAACACGCCGCGAAACACGCCTTCCATCATCTGTTTAATAGCCAGTGTGATGGCGGTAACGGTAAAAACTTGTCCGCGAAACGGGGCTTCGGGCTCCATTTATTCTCCTTTGATTTTTTTGAGCCGCTCTATGAGTGCGGCTTCTTTACCTTGCGCGGTGGGATTAAAAAATTTCACCGGGTCGGGCATATAAGGTTGTTTGACGTAATGATTGGGAAAATCGTGCGCATATTTATAGCCGCGGTTTTTTCCGCCAGAGCGCAAGTGATCCGGTACGCGGCGCAGTTTGCCTTCGCGCACTTCCTGCAAAGCCGCGTCCACGGCGAGATAAGCCGAATTACTTTTTGGACAACAGGCCACGTAAATCGCCGCGTGCGCGAGCGGGATACGCACTTCGGGCATGCCCAATTCTTCGGCGGCCTGAAATGCCGCTTGCGCAATCATAATGGCAGCAGGTTCGGCTAACCCCACATCTTCGCTGGCGCAAATTAAAATACGCCGGGCAATAAAGCGCGGGTCTTCTCCGCTCTCTAACATACGCGCAAGCCAATAGACGGTAGCATCGGGGTCCGAGCCGCGCATAGATTTAATAAACGCGGAAATAATATCGTAATGCTCATCGCCTTTTTTATCGTAATTTAAGTGGCGCTTTTGGATACATTCTTGCGCAGTTTTCAAATCTACTTGTTTAATGCCTTTTTTGTCCGGCTCGGTGGTGAGCACCGCAATTTCAAGCGCGTTTAAAATTTTGCGTCCATCGCCGTTGGCCTGCGTAATAAAATACTCTTGTGCGTCTTTGGTTAAATTAACTTTTTCCTGCTGGGCGGCGCGGTCTAAAATTTTGGCCAAATCTTTGTCCGAAAGCGCCTTAAATTCAAATACGGAAAAGCGCGAGAGGAGTGCGTTATTGATGTAAAAATACGGATTTTCCGTCGTAATGCCGATTAAAATAATATCGCCGCGCTCTACACTGGGCAGCAGGGTGTCTTGCTGGGTTTTATTAAAATGATGAATTTCATCTAAAATCAGTAAAGTGCGCCGCTCATCAAAAGTTGGCGTGCGGGCGCGTTCTTTGGCTTCAGCAATTACTTTTTTGATATCGGCCACGCCTGCCGCGGCGGCATTGAGCTCCACCACATGTGCTTGCGTGCGACTGGCCACATAACGCGCGGTAGCGGTCTTGCCGCAACCCGGAGGACCAAAGAAAACGGCGGATTTTAACGTATCGGTTTCCAGCAGACGCCGAAGCATTTTGCCCGGCCCGAGCAAATGTGGCTGTCCGGCGAAATCCTCTATTGTCTTAGGTGCTTGGCGCGCGGCCAGCGGCATAAACTCATCTTGCATTAATTCTCCAGCGTACCTTTGAGTTGTGAAATTAAATGATCAATGCGTACGGTATCTTCTTTTTGCTTACCGCCGTCGGCCAGTTGCTTGATATAGGCCTTGGCGGCAAACAAGAGCGCCACCGTAAGCGCTTGGCGCAAGGTGTCAATCACGCCGTCTTCTTCCTGCAAGCGTTTCATTTCCGCTTCCACCTGCGTGGCCAAATCGGCAATTTCCACGTAACCCAATTCCGGGATTTCCACTTCCACGGGGATTTTTTTAATTTCTACGGTGACGGTATTTTTTGCCATACATTTTCCTATAGCTGATTTTCGGTCGTTTTACTGATTTCTTTTTCAATGCGCGTTTCTAATTTTTTGAGCACGGTAACGGTGTTTTTTTTCCACTCGCGTAAGGTTTTCAGTTCTGTTTCATTTTCGCGCAAGCGCTCAATGATATTTTCCTGCGTGCGGATTTTTTGGCGTGCGGCAGACAGCTCCGCTTGCAAACTTTGCAAACGGTTTGCCGTCTGAGAAATCAGCAGTTCCAGCTGTTTAAATTTATCTTCCGCCATTAGCGAAGTTGCGCTCCTAATTTTTCTTTCAACGCGCCGACCAGCGCATTAAATGCGTCATCGGTTTCTTTGTCTTTAAGGGTACGGTCTGCGGCTGAAAACGCAAGCGTAAAGGTCACGCTCTTTTTGCCTTGCGGCACGTGTTCGCCTTCGTACAAATCAATCAAATCAAAGGTAAGTTGCACGGGCAACTGCGTTTTTTCAAGCACCGTTTTTATTTGGGCGTACGAAATGTTTTTATCCAAAATTACCGACAAATCACGCAGTGACGGCGGAAAAGCCGCTACCGCTTTGGCGGGGGTGAACATTTGTGCGGAGAATAATTTTTCAAGCGGTTTAAGCGACAGTTCAAACGCCCACACTTCACTCGCTTTTACATCTGCATTTTTAAGTGTAAGCGGATGAAGCGCGCCGAAAACACCTGCTTTTTTGCCGGCAATTACGATATCCATGCAAATTTTGGGGTGCATATACACAGGTGCTTTTTCAGACGGCACAAATTGCACGCCGTCAAAACCCGCCAGCAGATTTTGCAAGACGCCTTTGATAAAATAAAAATCAGGTAGTTGGCCGTTTTGCGCAAAGAACGCTTGCGGCGGCAATTTGCCGCACAGCACGCCCGCAACGGTATAAGTTTCCGTCGGGAAACCTTTGGTTAAACAGAAGGTGCGGGTAGCTTCAAACAACGCAACTTCTTTATTGCCGTGGCGTTCGTTAAACGCAATGTTTTTAAGCAAAGCAGGCAACAAAGTAGGACGTAAAAAATCCCATCCTTGTGCCATCGCATTTTTAATACGCACCGCGTTTTTGGGCTCAAAACCAAATGCTTTTAATTCTTTTTCACCCAAGAAATCAATGTTTTTACACTCGTAAAATCCAAGCGCGCAAAGTTTATTTGCAAAAAGTTCCGAAAGGTCTACATTTTTCGGACTGTCGGTAAAACTGACAAAGGCGCGGCTTTCGCCTGCTTTGATTTGGTCAAAACCCGCAAAGCGCGCGGCTTCTTCCGCCAGATCCCAGCGGTGATTTAAATCGCGCCGATGCGTGGGGGCTTGGAAGGTCCATGTGTCGCCGCCGGCGGTAAATTTCAACGCCAAGCGGCTGAAGACATTTTTCAAAACATCTTCGTCAATATCCGTTCCCAAAATACCGTTGATTTGCGCGGGGGTAAACGATACCACCGGGTTTTCAAACGGGGTCGGATATACGTCGGAAATTTCGCTCGGCGTTCCACCGCAAATTTCCGTTAAAAGTTCGGTCGCGCGGTGCAAAGCCAGTGCCGTCATGCCGATATCGGCCCCGCGTTCAAAGCGTTGCGAGGAATCGGAAGACACGCCGTATTTTTTGGAAGTTTTGTTAATGGTCGGCGCGTCAAAATACGCAGACTCTAGGAAAATATCCGTCGTATTTTCCGCGATGGCGGAATTTTGCCCACCCATTACGCCGGCGAGCGCGGTGGCTTTTTTACTGTCGCCGATTAAGAGCGCGTTTTCATCTAATGTTAGTTCGCGTCCGTCTAAAACAGTAAACTTTTCGTCTTTGTTTGCGCGGCGCACGACCACTGTGTCGCCGTCAATTAAGCCCCGGTCAAAGGCGTGCATGGGCTGACCAAGTTCAAACATCACATAATTGGTAATGTCAACGAGCGCATTTTTGGGATTTAAGCCCATAGCAGATAAACGCTCTTTGATCAGTTCAGGCGACTCGGCATTTTTTACGCCGCAAATCAAACGGCCGCTGTAACGCGGACAAGCTTTGGGGTCACGCACGTCAATTTTTAAAGACGCGCCTTGTCCTTTGATTTCTTTAGGCGCAGGAAGTTTAACGGGTTTGTTTAACAGCACGCCCAGTTCACGCGCCACACCCAAATGCGAAAGTAAATCCGGGCGGTTGGAAGTAATTTCCAAATCAAACAACGCGTCAGATTTGCCGTATAAGCTGCGCACATCTGTGCCGAGCGGTATTTTTTCGTCCAGTACCAAAATGCCGCGCGCGCGGGTGTTGGTCAGCCCCAGTTCATCAGATGAGCAAATCATGCCTTCGCTGACCACGCCGCGGATTTTGGCGGGAGTCAGAACAACTTTGCCAAGCCGCGCACCTACGTGAGCGAGCGGTACTTTTTGCCCGATGGCCACATTGGGTGCGCCGCAAACCACGCGTTTTGTTT
>JAGCKY010000126.1 GCA_017647245.1 Elusimicrobiaceae bacterium | reverse complement strand
ATTTCTTATTAGTGTAAATGCTTTTTTCATAAATGTTTCTCCTTATCAATCTTTGTAGTCGTAAATGCTTGTATCATTTCTACTACTCGGCGATGTATTCTGCGTATCATTTAGACAAACCTGCATATAAATTTTGGCATTAGAATGATCTTCCACTACCCGGTAAGAGCGCGTACTACCGTTTTGAAATTCCACATAATAACTTAATCCGCTCATGATGCCACAGCGCGCCGCACCGCCGTTTCCATTTGCATCATACCAGAGCTGGCACTCCGTTCCGTCCGGAAGCGTCCAACGGCTTCCCTCTTTTTCACCCGGAAAACTAATATCCAAATCTTCCATATCGGCAGGCCATGTTCCATTGGCCAAATGATATGTTTCTACAGCATTTAATAGAGAATGCACGCGTGTTTTCAAAGTGTTATATTTTGTTTTTGCCACCGCCACTTGATATTGTGGCAAAGCGATTGCGGCTAGGATACCTATAATTAATACAACCACTAACAGCTCTATTAGCGTAAATGCGCGACTTTTCATAACCTCTCCTTTTGTTTTGATGTCACGTACCCCCGTATTGTACCAAAAAAAAAACAAGTCAAGGTCTATTTTTGCTCAACCAAAACCCAAATAAAACACAACAAAAAAGCGGAAAAGATAAAAATCTTTTCCGCTAATCCCTCAAAGTATTTTTAACTAATCAATACCGCTTCCGGTACGCCCTGCACAATGCGCAAATACTCCAGCCGACGGTGCAATCCCACATCTACCGGAATAATGTTGCGCCCGTTGTCAATCACAATGCGCTCTACGGGCGTATGCCCCACCACTTGGCGCAGCTGACTGCGCGGGCAAGAAGTCATCAAATCGTCTAAATCTTCCCAGAAAATTCCGCCAAATTTATCCGTACCGCTACGGTGCACGCTGATATTAAAAATCGGATGTTTGAAAAAATCATGCTTAATCGCTTCGCGGAAAATCATATTGGTCAAAATCGCCACATTGTTTTCCGTCAGTTCATCTAATTGCATTTTGAAAATTTTCATCAGCTTATGCGTTACCCCCGCATGCGTAAACAAAAAGCCTTTGTATGAATAGGCCGCGCGGATTTCAAAATCCAATACTTGGCGTTTGAGTTTATCGCGCATGGCGCGGGCTTCTTCTTTGCTGAAATTGGAAATCATAAAATTACTCATCAGCAGTTCCAGTTCGTGATTTCCTACCAATCGTATCACTTCGCCTTGTGCGGAATTGGCTTGACGTTGCACCCGGTCCAACAGCTCATCTACTTCGCGCGGTTTGGGTCCGCGGTCCACGATATCACCCATTTGAATCAAACGGTTGCGGCCGCCGCACCAATTCAAATTGCCGTCAATCAGCCCGGCATGACGCAAAATATGCACAAAGCCGTCGTACTCTCCGTGCACGTCGCCTACCACAATTACTTGTCTGTATGGTCTGGGTGTTTCCATAATTAATATAATATCAGTATAGCAAAGTGATGTCAAAACACCGTGTATGCAAATACCTGTTTCCTTTTTAACCGCGTGCAAACATTTATTAGGCACTAATAATGTGCTCACAGACCCCGTGTCTTTGGCCTTGAGCGGCTATGATTGTTCCCCCAGCCAGCACCGCCCCGATGTGGTTCTCAACATTTCCACGCCGATGCAACTTGAATCGGTAGCGGGGCTTTTGGCGCGCGAAAAAATTCCGTTTGTGGCGCGCGCGGCAGGCACCAATCATGCCGGCAGTTGCGCCGCGGTTAAAGGCGGGGTGGTGCTTAATTTAAACGCACTTTATCAAATAGAAAAAATAGACCTTGAAAACCATTTTGCCGATGTGCTACCCGCTACCGTAACCGGAGATTTGCAACAAGCGCTTGTGCCGCTTGGCTTTTTTTATGCGCCCGATCCGGCCAGCGAACGTGTGTGTACATTGGGCGGCAATTTAGCGCAAAACGCCAGCGGCGCGCGCTGTTTAAAATATGGCAACACTTCAGACAATACCTTGCAGGCCGAATTTATCACGCCCGACGGACAAATTCACGTGCTGCGCCACGATAAACCCGGCCCGGATTGGCTGGGCGTTATCAGCGGAAGTGAAGGCACGCTGGGGCTAATTAAACGTTTGCGCGTAAAAATTTTGCCTGTGGCCAAACATATTAAAACTTTTCTTGCCACTTTTTCTTCGTTAGAAGATTGCGTGCAAACCGTCAGCGATTTAATTGCACGCGGTTTGACGCCGCGCTGTGTGGAAGCCATGGACCGCATCACTATTCAAGCCATAGAAAATTTTGCGCATGCCGGTTATCCCGAAGCAGAGGCCCTGCTGATTTTAGAACTAGACGGTGATGCTGCCTCTATTAAAAAAGACGCCACTTTGCTGGAAGATTTAGCCATGCAAAATCATTGTCAAACTTTTACGGTAGCACGTACACAAGCCGCTCGTGAAAAAATTTGGCGCGGCCGCCGCGCGGCCTACGCCGCTATGGCTACGCTTGCACCCAATGTGGCGGTAGCCGACGGAACCGTGCCACGCAGCCAACTACCCCGCGCACTTAAACAAGTGCGTCAGATTATCAGTGACTACGGATTGACGGCCAGTTTACTTTTTCACGCAGGCGACGGTAATTTTCATCCGCAGGTTGTGTTTGATGCGCGTCACCCGCAACAAATGTATCTGGTGCACAAGGCCTTACAAGAAATTTTAAAAACATGTGTGGACTATGGCGGTACGATTTCCGGAGAGCACGGCATCGGCATAGAAAAACGTGCGCTGATGGCGTATCAATACTCGCGCCAAACCTTGCGTTTGTTTAAACAAATTAAACACGCTTTTGACCCACATAATTTGGCCAACCCCGATAAAATTATTCCCGTAAATTTTGAAGAAAAAGCTCCTCTTTATGAGGAAACAAACCCCGATGTGCTCTCTTTGCAACAGCAAATTCTCCTGCGCCGCGCGCAGAAACAGCCCAGTCTTATCGTCGGAGCCGGAACGCATCCGCGCACGTATGAGTACCCCGTTTTATCCACCCGCACTTTAAATCACGTATTGGAAATAGATACTGCCAACTATACGGCCACCGTGCAGGCGGGTGCGCGGGTGCAAGATGTTTTGCTTGCACTACAAACCCAACGCACGTATGCCAAATTGCCCGAGAATTACAAAGGCACTTTAGGCGGACTAATGGCCACCAAAGCCGCCCCGCAATTTACTTCGCAAATTATTGGCGTGCAGGCCATTTTACCTAACGGGGATATTGTCCAATACGGCGGGAAACTGATGAAAAACGCCGCCGGATATAATTTATGCCGTTTGTTTACCGGCTCGTGGGGGGCGCTGGGAGTGATTACAAAAATCATTTTCAAAATTTATGCCACCCCGCAAAAAGTACCCCCCGCACTTTTAGCACAGCCGCCTTCTCCCAACGTGCTGTTCCAAGCACTTAAAAGAGAAGTGGACCCGCACTATTTACTGCGTAGCGCAGTTTTTGAAAAGGATACCCTATGGCAAAACGCAGAATAACCCTTGCCTCGCAAACCCTTGTACCGGGATTACAACACGTTTGCACGCTTAAAGAAAGCGCCGCAAGTTGTACCCGTTGCAACGCTTGCGCGCAAAGTTGCCCGGTGTATTTACAGTACCGGCAGGAATCCTTTTCCCCGCGCGGGCGTATGCAGCTGATGCGTTTGATTTCTGAAGGAAAATTAACAACGGCCGGCTCTGACAAACTGCTTGCAGACATTGCAAACTCCTGTATGCTATGCGCCCGGTGCACCAATGCCTGCGCCGGAAAAATCCCCGTAGCGCATCATATGCTTGCTTTGCGCAAGGCATTAGGCATAAAACCTCTGCCCGCGCAATTATATTTCTTACTATACTTGCGAGGCGCGGCTCCGAAATTGTTTGATTTTTTCGTACGCGGCGGACTGTTTTTATACCGCACGAAACTGCCTTGGCTGTTGCGCCCGCTGTTACCCGATTGGCTCAAACACGCGCAAACTATTTTGCCGCGCGGCACGGGCTCTTTGCGCCGTTTGTTTGCAAAAAAACAAATGGATGTTACACCGAATAAACCCAAAGCACTGTATTTTCCGTCTTTGTATGCGCAATACATAGACCCACAAGCGGGACTCGCGGCCTATCAAGCTTTCACCGCTAAAAAACCCACGGTATTATTTCGTTTGCCCAGCGGACTGTTTGAGCATCTGTACGGCAGCCGCACCCGCACGTTGCAACAGGCCAAAAAAGTATTGCAGACATGGGAACAGTACAGCGGCAAATATCCGTTGCCGTTTATTACAGATTCTATTGAATTGTATGGATTTTTCAAAAATTACCCGCTACTTTTTGCTACCGTTCCCGGTTGGCAACAGCGTGCGGAAAAATTTGCCGCACACGTGCAATTTGTAGCCGAAGCACCGTTTCCGATTAAAAAGAAAAATGCCCCCGGGCGCGCGGCATTGGATAGCTCGTCTGTTTTATACCCTGCAGGTCCTGTGGCCGAACGCGCGCGCAAATTACTATTGACAACCTACGGCAAAAATTTGGTAGAGTGTGAATATAGCCGTTTCCCGCTTCCTGCGGCAAGCATGGGTTTCACCCGCGGCAGTAATGCGGGCGGTTGGGTCCTTACAAACACACAGGACCTTGCGCGGCAACAGATAGATATCGTCTATTGTTTGTCTGCTTGGGCCGCTTTGGAATTAAACGCTGTACTACGCAGGCGTAAGTCAAAAACGCAGGCGCGGTTTGTTGTCTATATACGGACGGACTATGAGCGAACTTAAAAACGATACCCCTACGCTATCGGCTGACGAGAAGCTAAACTTGCTCGTTGAGTTCGGTGCGCGCATCTCCTGCGAGCTGCGGTTGGATAAACTGCTGGATATTATTGCCCAGCAGATTACCCGCATGCTCAATGTGGGGCGTTGTACTATTTTCCTCAAAGACGGCGAACGTAAAGAATTGTGGTCCAAAATTGCGCAAGGACGCGGACTGGAACATACCGAAATCCGACTGCCTTTAGACGGTAACAGCATTGTGGCTATGGTGGCGCGCACGGGCCAATCTATCAATTTGCCCAACGCTTACGAAGACGAACGCTTTTCCATGGCCGTGGATATGGTAACCGATTTCCGCACGCATACTATGCTCGCCGTGCCGCTTAAAAATAATGCGGGCAAAGTGCTCGGCGTTTTCCAAGTAGCCAACAAAGCAGACCAACAACCTTTTGATAAAAAGGACGAAGGCATTTTGCTGTTGCTTGCTACTTTGGCGGCCAGCTCTATTGAAATTGCCAAACTGTACCAAGACGTACACGTGGCGCAACTGGAAACGATTTATCGTTTGGCTGTTACAGCCGAATATCGTGACCAGCAGGATACGCGCTCCCACTTAAAAAACATCAGCATTATTTCGTATTTGCTTGCACTCGCGCTCGGGCTAAGCAAAAAGCACGCCGAGCTGATTAAAAACGCAAGCCCCTTGCATGATATCGGCAAGGTGGCGCTGGCCGATCATATTTTGTTAAAACCCGGCAAGCTTACGCCCGAAGAATTTGAAATTATGAAATCGCACACCGTGTACGGCGGGCGCATTTTGGAAGGGGCACACTCTAAAGTATTGCAAATGGCTCACAAAATGAGCTTGTATCACCACGAAAAATGGAACGGTAACGGGTATCCGCACGGTTTAAAAGGGGAAGAAATTCCGCTGGAAGCGCGCATAATCACGGTGGCGGATGTGTTTGATGCGCTGTGTGTTTCGCGCGTGTACAAAAAAGCATGGAAAACCGACGATGCCTACCGCTATATTTTGGCGGAAAGCGGCAAAGCGTTTGACCCGCGCATCGTAGCGGCGTTTAAGCGCATTTATGCGTCCGTGCGCAAATTATATTCTGCCAAAAACGCCGACGAAAAACAGGAACCCGCGCAACCGCATCATCCGATTTCTTTTTCTCCTTCCCAAGAAAATAATACCGCGGAAAATTAATCCGCGTGCGGTCACATCTGCACCAAAAAATACTAAAATATAAGGGTCCTTTTGGCTTTCAACCTTAAGTACAAATTTATCTTTAGAGGAAAATGATGGACAAAAAGACTGTTCTGGTGGGCCTAAGCGGCGGAGTGGATTCCACCGCGGCGGCCATATTGCTTAAAGAGCAAGGATACCGCGTCATCGGCGCGACCATGCTGATTTGGGATGATTCCCTGCCTATTCCGAAAGATACGCACAATAAAAATGCGTGTCTTTCTCCCGAGAAAAAAGAAGATTTGCAAGAAATCCGCGCGCTGGCAGATAAACTGGGCATTGAGTATTTGACCGTGGATTGCCGCGACGCATATCGTCAGGCAGTGCTGGATAATTTCCGCAGTGAATATGCTTGCGGCCGCACGCCCAATCCGTGCATTTGGTGCAACAGCCGCATTAAGTTTGGTGTACTGCCCACCGCCGCACGCGCGCAGGGAATTACATTTGATAAATTTGCCACCGGCCACTACGCGCGCGTAGAGCAAGACAAAGAAAGCGGCGATTTTTTACTCAAAACCGCCAAAGATTTATCGCGCGACCAAAGCTATTTTTTGCACCGTTTAACACAAACGCAACTAAAAGAAATTTTGTTTCCGCTCGGCGAAATGACCAAACCGCAAATTCGTGAAATCGCACGCAAAGCGGGGCTCTCCGTTGCCGATAAAGAGGACAGCCAAGATTTTTATTGCGGCGATTACAATGATTTATTAAATTTCCCCAATAAACCCGGCGATTTAGTATTACAAGACGGTACGGTCATCGGCAAACATACGGGGATTTGGGGCTACACCATCGGCAAGCGCAAAGGGCTTGGTTTAAGCGGATTTAAAGAACCGATGTACGTGGTCGGATTGGACGCGAAAAAAAATCAGGTCATCATCGGCCCGAAATCTGCACTGTACAGTGACACGTTGCGTGCAGACCACTTGACGTGGACGCGCGGCCATGCGCCCTCGGAACAATTTGAAGCGCACATCAAAATCCGCAACTTGCACCACGCCGCACCGGCAACCGTCACACTAAATGCTGACGGCACGCTGAGCGCTAAATTCAAAGAGCCGCAGCTGTCTATTACGGCAGGTCAAAGTGCGGTTTTATACGACGGGGATATAGTGCTCGGCGGCGGGATAATTTTATAGAAATAAATGCTTAAGTGCCAAAAATAAAAATTACGGAAGACTGTAAACCCAAGTCCATGCCTCACCGGCTCCGTAGACTTTAGTGCCCGCAAAAATCTTTTCGCAATACGCGCCTTTGTCTTCCCATAAGAAATTCCCGATTTTGTTTTTTTCTAAACAAAGTAGTTGTTTTTTTGGAATCAAATCGTATGCAGGTTCATAATAAATACCAAATCCCGTCCCGGCATACGGTCCCGAAATACGCCCTATTTCCACTCCCTTTGTAGTCTCGGTGCCTATCAATTGAACAGACCATTCTTCACCAGAATGTGCATCTCTGGCTTGGGTGGAAGTATTCCATTTGGTGTTTCCCGTCCAAGGCACTTGTATATCCAAATCAGCAAAACTTTCCGGCCAAGTGCCGTTTGCCAAATAATATACTTCGGCCGCTTGATACGCAGACTTTAACATCGTAATGCCTTGCGCCGCGCGGCTTTTTTCTACTGCTTTTTTATATTGCGGCAAAGCAATGGCCGCCAGTATACCGATAATTAATACAACTACTAACAGCTCAATAAGCGTAAAGCCGTTATTAAATAAAGGCGTCATCCCCGAGTGTTTTTGTCGGGGATCTCCCGCTTTCTTGTCTTTTATCAAATAAGGTATTTTTCCCATTTTACTCACAGCATACAAAAGGGAGATTCTCAATAACGGCTCTTGGGAATGACGACCCTTTTTTATTTCTTTTGTGTTCATAATACTTTTTTCCTCTCTGTGTCATCCCGGACATGGATCCGGGATCCAGTCTGTTTATTAAGGCCTTTTTTCCTTTATAAACAACGCTGGATTGCGGGTCCACGCCCGCAATGACGGCTTAAAAAATGTTCCGTACCCCCATATCGTACCAAAAAAAAAAAACAAGTCAAGCCCTGTTTTTGCCCAACGAAAAGCCAACCAAAAACACAACAAAAAACGCAACTTTACGTTGCGTTTTTTGTGCAGTATCGATTCAACTATAAAAGCCGTTGAGCTAATTTATTGCGCTTTTTTGGCTAAGTCCACCAGTTGCTTAAACGACACCGGATCTTTAATCGCCATTTCAGACAACATCTTGCGGTTTAAGGTAATACCCGCTTTTGCCAGCCCGTTGATGAATTTGGAATAGCTGATTCCGTCTTCACGTACGGCGGCATTGATACGGGTAATCCACAATTGGCGATAGGTGTGTTTTTTATCGCGGCGGTCCACATACGAGTGTACCCACGATTTACCCAACTGCTGGGTAGCCATGCGCAAGCGGCGGGATTTATCTCCGTAATAGCCGCTGGCGGCTCTTAATAATTTTTTCTTCCGGGCGTGCCGGGGAACGCTGAATTTAATTCTCATATTGCTTCACCTCTTTATTTAGCCATCGGCATTTGTTTCTGCAAGATGCGTCCGTTCAAGGAGTTCTTTTCAATCACTCCGGTTTGGCGCATGTCGTGTTTACGGGAAGCAGAAACAGGCGTAAGCAAATGTTTTCTGCCGGCTTTGCGGTGGGTATATTTACCCTTGGCTGTTAAGCGGAAACGTTTTTTGGCTCCGCTGTGGTTTTTCATTTTAGGCATTTTAATTTCCTTTTATTTTAGTTAGCATGGCCCGACGAAACGGACCGACGCCCCTCCCCTACGCAAACCGTGCGCGGGCAGGTGTTTTATTTATCAAAAGAAAGTCAAATTTTCGGCACAAAGGTCATAGACATACGGTTGCCTAACTGCTGCAAGCCGCCGTCCACATTGGCAAGCGGTTCCAAACGCTTGGCCGCGTCGTTTAACATCTGCTCGCCCAGTTCCTTGTGCTGGTTTTCGCGACCGTGAAACACGACCACTAAACGCACTTGGTCTTTCTTTTTCAAAAATCCTTCAATCTGACGGAGTTTGACGTCCAAGTCATGCGGCGCAATGCGCGATTTAATGCGCAGCTCTTTAAGTGTTACTTTGCTCTGCTTTTTCTTGGCATCTTTCTCTTTTTTGCCTTGTTCAAAGACGTACTTGTTGTAATCGAGTATCTTACAAACAGGCGGCTGGGCGTTGGGTGAAATTTCCACTAAGTCCAGCTCTTGCTCTTTGGCTAGTGCGATGGCTTTGTGCGTCGGCATAATACCGATCATTGCACCGTCGCTGTCAATTACTCTTACTTCTTCCGCACGGATATTTCCGTTGCGGGTGTACAAATCTTTTTTAAAGACTCTTTTGTTATCAAATCTAGCCATTGTGTTTTCTTTTGAAAAAAATAGTCCCTTTCCAGGACTATTTTATTATACAAAGTTACCGAAATAGGTGTCAATTACTAACACTTCTTTACGGCAGATTATAAGGACGGTAAGAAACCGCTATACTACCTGTATTTAGTGTACCTCCCATCACTTTTTCACAATAAGCCCCTTCCGGTAAATCTGTGCTAAATATATGATCCCCTTTAGATTTTCGCTCACCACAGTAAAATTTCTTCCCGTACGTTGGCAACTCATGATTACCATTTGCCACCGGCAAAATAAGCCCTGCCCCGTCGTACTTGCCGGATATGCGCCCCATTAGAAGCATTACATCTTTCCCAGCAGTATAATAAAGCTGCAAAGACCACTCATCATTTGATTTGGTATCCTTGATTTGATCTTGGGTAGACCATTTCGCTTTTCCTGTCCACGGAATTTCAAAACCCATATCTTCAAATGTTTGCGGAAAATCTCCGTTGGCCATATAATAAGATTGGGCCGCCTGATAAGCAGAATTTAATATAGCAAACGCTTGCGCGGCTTTACTTTTTTCCACTGCTTTTTCATATTGCGGCAAGGCAATCGCCGCCAAAATACCAATGATTAAGACAACTACTAATAGCTCAATAAGCGTAAATGCTTTTGTTTTTGTCGTCATTGCGTGCGTGGACACGGAATCCAGGTTTTTATAAAAGTTGTGTTTCCTTATAAACGGACTGGATCCCGGATCCATGTCCGGGATGACGGCATAATTT
>JAGCKY010000125.1 GCA_017647245.1 Elusimicrobiaceae bacterium | reverse complement strand
CGCTGCGGCGCCCAGCCCGTATAATTATAGACGGGGATATCGCTTCCGCAAATAGAAGTGCGGTAAATTTTGACGAGTAGTTCGTCGCGTTTAATAGTAGGTTTTTCTACGTCAATATACTGCGCGCCTTTGGCGGGTTTAGTTTTGCAAAGTGCTTTCATATCGTTCTCCCGGCTCGCGTACGGGCCGCTACTTTTATTCTACATTAATTTACGCACCTTGCACGTGGAATTTGCCAAACTCCTCTCTAACTTGGTAGAATATAGTACCGATTTATGGTGGATGTAGCTCAGCTGGTTAGAGCGCCGGTCTGTGGAACCGGAGGTCGCGGGTTCAAATCTCGTCATCCACCCGGCTCTAAATATCCGACGATAAATCGTCGGATATTTTATATTAGGAGTATCTTTGTTTTACTACAGCCTTAAAAGTGGCTGTATTACAATTCATACTGTTTTTGGAACCGCATATAATGCGGATAGCTTTTGGGAAACCAAAGGCGATAGCGAAGTCCAAAAACAGCCGATTTAGAGGCACGATATAAAGAGAATTGCAAGCTCTGCATATTGTGCTCAATGTTTCCTGCCATAGGAATATGGCGGGAAACTACGGCTGTTATATTTGGGTCGCTTCGCTAGGCTCGGATATAATGGCCGTTTTTTATCCTATTTTCCAAAAACAGATTCAGGAGAATAGGATAATGAAAAAACTACCACATATATCAACCTTACGGAATATTCTGATTTTAAGAGCAGAAGGAGCTTTGGGCGATGCAATTCGTAGCTCTTGTTGTTATCGTGCCATAAAACAAGCTAATCCCAACATTAAAATAACTGTAGGTTGTTTCGGTACGAATGTACAATATTTATCTGCAAATCCTTACATTGACACACTTATTAAACTTCCTATTCGTCGCCACATTCGCGGTAATCAACGATGGCTATCTTTAATACTAACCGCTTTGAAATTACGTCGGCACAAATTTGACCTAGTGCTTGATACTAGTAATATGGATCACTACAATTGGCATTTTTTCAAGTGGATTATAGGAACAAATCGCGTATTAGATAAATTTACCTGTCCGATTACTCCGTTTGGAAGTCCCAATGAGCATATGGCAAAACACAAATTGGCAATCGTGAAATTGTTAGGTGTACAATCAGATGATTGGTCTTACGACTTGCCGACTCCGCCCCAAACACGGCAGTCCATAGACTTATGGCTCACACAACACAAATTGGCCCAGTACATCCTGTTAAACCCTACGGGGTCTACCGTACAAAAAAGATTTACTCCTTTAACACTAACCCAATTAGTAACACAGATCAAAGCATTGGGCTTTCCTATCATAATACTAACCGAGCCCCAATTTTACACGTATTGGAAAAATTCTATTTCTGAAGACACAACTTTATTTTTAAAACAAACCAATTCTATTTTTGAAGCTTTTGAGCTGCTGCGTCGCGCTGCTTTGGTGATAACCCCAGATACCGCCCTGTTGCATGCTGCCACTGGATTTGAGCGTCCCACAATAGCGTTTTATAATGAGTATTGTCCGCAAAATGATCCCGCTAATCCAAATTGCAAGATTATAAAAACTAATCCAAACGATATCAATGATTTTGACTGGAATAGTTTTAAAGATATTTTAATCCAAACAAAAATATAATTCCGTTATGTATTACATTATTGCAGTTCCACGCCGTGTAAAATACGCCACGTCGCGACTACCTGCAAATCTTTCAATCGCTGGCGTAATTTTTCGGTTTGCTCTGCGCTGGGCGTTTGCGTATCACCCGGTAACAGCTCGGTATTATTATCGCCTAAATTGCCCAACACGTCCGGCGTCATGTAATGATATGCGTGTAGTCCCGCGTTTTGCCGCGTGAGCACATTTTCGCCCAAGCCATAATACGTTTCCCCCTTGGGCAAAATCAGTTCCATAACGGTGGCCATAATATCCATATGTGCCCCCGCACGTTTACCGGTTAGCATAGATTTCTTTATCCCTTTCCCCATAATCAAAAGCGGTACTGCCAAGCGCTCGTACCCGCTGGGGTTGGCGTCCATGGTCCAGCGGTCGGCGTGGTCACCCGTGATGATAAACAGACTGTCCGGATATTTGGCCTGCATGCGTTTGACAAAATCGGTCAAGTATTTATCAGCATATTCAAAATGCTGTAAACGCTCCACCATCAGTTTTTTATCCGGCGAAGAAGACGGTACAAATTGCGCCATTTGTGCGGCGGAAGTAATTTCGGGCTCGGTCTTCATATCCACCACAAAGGGCGGATGATTGGTACTGGTTAAAATCAAATTAAAGGACGGCTCATCGGAAATATACTGATCAATTCCCGCCAAAAAGGGTTTATCGGGCACGCCCCACACCGTACCTTTACCACCGAAATCGGCATAATAATAGCTGTGGTCCATTTGCTGATACTGCATAAACAGCCCCACGTTTTCCCACGACGGAAAACCGCCATAGAAAAAGTGCGTTTTATATCCTAATTTTTTCAGCTGCACCGACAAAGCACTCTCATACGGTTTTTCAGCTGTAGGGCGGTTGGCGGTTAATTGGTTTACTTCCGGCAAACCCAATAAAACCGACGTAAGACCAAACATCGTACCGTTAGAAGCGGAAATAAATTTATCCAGCAAAATGCTGTCCGGCCGCGCCGCCAGTTCACGCATACCTTTGGCGATGGGCAAGTCCTTGTACTTATCAAGTAGCGGCCACATCATGTACGTTTCGCCCACGATTACGAAAATATGACTGGGTTTTTTTATCACGGCGCCCGGCGCGGTGCGGGTCAAAAACGGCAGCAATGTATCCGCGGTATATTCTTTTCCGGTTAAGCGAGTTAATGCCGCGCGTACTTCCTGCGCCGTCAAAGAGGACCCCTCTTTGCTAAACTGCTTATAAATGCGGCTGGCTTTATATAGGGCCTGCACATCGTCTAAAATTGTTTCATTTAAAATGTGCTGGCTCATGCGCGCGGAATTTTTCCAATAGATAGAAT
This sequence comes from Elusimicrobiaceae bacterium, assembly GCA_017647245.1. Lineage (GTDB taxonomy): Bacteria > Elusimicrobiota > Elusimicrobia > Elusimicrobiales > Elusimicrobiaceae > Avelusimicrobium. The sequence goes on along the minus strand of JAGCKY010000125.1, from coordinate 271 downwards.
GGGTGTAATTAAACGCGCCGCCCTTACGCAAGAAAACCGCCAACGGAACGAGCAAAATACAAAATCCGATTACTACCCATTTTTTGTGTTTTGTTTGCAAAGCCGGGCGGGCAATCCGCGGGGCCAATTGATAGGCCTTACTCAAAAGCCAGCCGCTCAGCACGCCGTAAACAATCCCCCACAACACATGCCACACCGCGTGATATTGGTCAATAGCGGTTTTGACAATGGCATATACATCGTCATGAAACGTATTAAATACAAAAGGGCT
>JAGCKY010000124.1 GCA_017647245.1 Elusimicrobiaceae bacterium | reverse complement strand
AGATACCCGTCGAATCTATTACACCCCCGAAACATACGGAAATTGTCAAAGACCTTCCCCCCTACAAGCTAAACAGAGGGATTATATTGTATCATTTCTTATAGCAATTTTTGCGCTCAAAACACAAGTACCTTATTATTTATGATGTATACAAGTACCAAACCCACTATTTACTTAATTGACGGACTGAACCTGGTGCGTAGCTTTTTGTGGCAATTTGCGCGCCCGGAAGAGGAAGTTTTGTCCGATTTTTTGGATTTCTTGGAAGAAGTCTCCGCCGATGAAAAATACAATATGCACGAGTATCGCGTAGTGTTGGACGGGGCGTACCGCTCGGTGGGGCCTTTGTACCGCGGCGGAGTACATATTGTCTTTGCGGAAAACGACAGCGCCGATGATTACATTTTGCAAGAGGCCGATTATCTGCACCAACACAATACGCGCGTCATTGCCGTAACCGATGACCGCGACCTGCAAAGCGCGATCAAAGAAATAGGTGTCAAAGCGCTTTTCTGCCGCAAATTTTATAATTCGCTCAAATTATCTTCCCGCTAATCATTTGTGCAAGCACATTATTTTTTGTTACAATAATGATACAGAAGGGCTGGTGGCGGAATTGGTAGACGCGACAGACTTAAAATCTGTTGATCGCAAGATCGTGGGGGTTCGAGTCCCCCCCTGCCCACTCTGTTTAACTAGGGTTTTTGGTAAGGAGCATTATGTTAGAAGATCTCAAACGCACTCTTTCCAATATGTTTGGTTGGATTTTTACCGTACATTCCACCGGGTTACGTTTTTTTTCCGTTGCATTACTCGTCGCGGTTGTCTGCTTGTTGCTGAGCTGGCGCACGGCGGGTATTTTGTTTTTAATCGTGGCGGGTTTTTGCGCGTTTTTCTTCCGCATACCCAGACGCAATGTGCACTTTGAAGCCGATGAAATTGCCTGCCCTGCCGACGGTACTATCCTAAGTATCAAAACCGAAGAAGACCCCAATTCTATTGTAATACGCATTTTTATGTCCGTGTTTGATGTGCATGTGCAACGTGCCCCCGTACACGGAAATGTAGGTGATATTTTCTATCACAAAGGACAATTTTTATTTGCGGATAAACCCGAGGCCGCCTCTCAAAACGAACGCAACCTGATGCAATTTTTCTGCAATGGCGACCGCAAGCGTTTTGCCCATGTGGAACAAATCACCGGTGCGGTGGCGCGGCGCATTGAATGTTGGGTAACTCCGGGTCTGAAAATTGACCAGTGCCATCTCATCGGGCCCATCCGTTTCGGCAGTCAAGTGGCCGTGTATCTTCCTAAAGACGCCGTGCGCGTAGTGGTCAAAGAAGGACAAAAAGTCCAAGCCGGAAATACTGTACTCGCTTTGTGGAAATAGGGGGCTCACCATGGAAGAAAACACCAATTCTACCGCTGTTTCTAAACTCAAACAAACCGGCGCGCAAGCCGCGCCTTCTTTATTTACGCTGGGCAATTTGGCCTGCGGATTTTTTTCTATTTTAAATGCAGCGCATGGCAATTTTGCCAAAGCCGGGTGGCTGATTTTATTTGCCGCCGTATTTGATATGTTTGACGGACGCGTGGCCCGTATGCTGGGCACCGAAAGCAGTTTTGGTATAGAAATGGATTCGCTGGCCGATGCGGTTTCTTTCTGCACGGCTCCGGCGATGCTAATGTACTTTATGGTCCTGCAACAATATCCGCTATGGGGTGCACCGATTGCGTGTATATATGCTTGTTTGGGTGTTCTGCGTCTGGCAAAATTTAACACGATGGCGCTAGCGGGTGAAAGTTCTAAAAAGTACTTTTCCGGTTTACCCGTTCCGGCTCCCGCGGCGGTGTTGGCTTCTTTTGCCATTTCTTACAGCATTATGCAAAGCCACGCCAGCGGACACAATTTGCACATTATGACGGTGTACTTGCCGCACATTTATAATGTAGTAGCGATTGCCATGATTGTAATGGCACTACTGATGGTATCCACCGTGCCGTATGCCGCGTTCAAAGCCAAACGCAATAAAAAAATGAGCGTATGGTTTATGCTCTTTTTAGTATGTTTGGTAGTAATGCTGATTCGCTTTCCGCAAGACATTGTGTTTTTGGTAATGTCTTCGTATGTAGTATTTGGATTACTCGCGGTGCTGTACCGCGCTTTCAAAGGCATTAAGATAGAGAAATAAGATTTTGCTATGCCAAATAACCTCGGGTAACCAAACCCGAGGTTATTTTATTTCATAACGATTATTACTGCCATATTCTATTGGCGTACTAGAAAACATTTGGCAAAATTTATTTCCTGATTGACTTTTCCCAACGCAGTATAGTTTACCACTCAATTTAGCATACTGTTCCTCACGATGGCTATATCCTGCTGTAATATCATAATTTTCATAAACAACTGCAAAGGCTCCGCTCTGATCGAAATTACAGACTATTGCTTTTTCCGGGCACTGAAAGCTAATTCCTAATTCAGATGCCGAAATCGCGTACGTACTATTCGCTAAATAATACACTTCCTGTGCATCTTTAACAAAACGGGCCAATATAATTGCTTCTGCCGCGCGGGATTTTT
>JAGCKY010000123.1 GCA_017647245.1 Elusimicrobiaceae bacterium | reverse complement strand
TTCCACCGCCCTTTGATACTGCGGTAAGGCCACCGCGGCCAGTATACCTATAATTAAAACTACTACTAACAGCTCTATTAGCGTGAATGCGCGATTTTTCATAACCTCTCCTTTTGTTTTAATGTCTTTCTATATTATAGTGTACCAAAAAAAAAAAACAAGTCAAGCCCTTTTTTCCCGACGAAAAAACGACACAAAAAGGGCCCCTCCCTCTAATAAATTTCCTTTCCATAGCGCTAAATTGCTACAATAAAATAAAGGTACTCATCATGGGCGCATTATTGGATTTTGACAAAAAAATCGCTATTCAAAAAGAAACCGCTATCCTCATTGGTGTAGACGAAGCGGGCCGCGGACCGCTGGCTGGGCCGGTGGTGGCGTGCGCCTGTTGCCTTGCTCCCAATCAATATATCTACTTTGAAGATGCAAACGACAGCAAAAAACTTACGCCTAAAAAACGCGAAGAAATTTTTGAGCGTATGAACAAAATCGGCGTGCTATACGTTGTGGGGTTCGCTTCCGCGCGCGAAATAGATAAATTAAACATTTTGCAAGCCACTTTTTTGGCCATGCGCCGCGCCAGCCGCAAATTTTATTCTATTCCGGCTATTGCACTGGTGGACGGACCGCATCCGATAGCCGATTTCCCCCTGCGTCAAATGCCTATCGTGGACGGAGATGCCAAATCGCTTTGCATTGCCGCGGCCAGCATTGTAGCCAAAGTACTACGTGACCGCTATATGGAAACACTAGACAAGCTTTATCCCAATTACGGTTTTGCCGCGCATAAAGGGTACGGCACGCCCAAACACCTCGCCGCTATTGAGCAATACGGCCCTTGCCCGGAGCACCGCAAAACCTTTGCCCCGCTACGTGAAAAATTCACGCCCACTCTATTCCCATGAACACCACACAAAGCGGCGCATTGGGTGAAGACGCGGCCTGTCGGTATTTAGCAGAAAAGGGCTACCGCGTTATCGCGCGCAACTACCGCAAACCCTGCGGCGAAATTGATTTGATTGCCCTAAATAAAAAAACCCTTGTGTTCGTGGAAGTCAAAAAACGCGCTTCTCGTGCGTTCGGCGGTCCTATTTCGGCTGTTACTCCGTCCAAACAACACAAAATTGCTTTAACCGCGCAGTATTTTATTAAGGAAAATGCGCCCAAATTTGATAGTATAAGATTTGATGTAGTTTGCCTATTGCCGGGAGAGTTGGAACACATTGAAAATGCGTTTATTCCCCGGCGGGGTACTTTTTAAATACGGAGGACATATGACACAACTGGAACAAGTCAAAAAAGCCGTAGCGTTTATCAATAAAAAAACAAAAAATTTCAAACCTGAAATCGCTTTGATTGCAGGGTCGGGATTAGGAAATTCTATTCCCCGTTTGGATAAAAAAATCGTATTGCCCTACGAAAAAATACCGCACTTTTTGCGTAGCACCGTGCCGGGACATAGTGGCAATTTGGTATTTGGCCTTTATAAAGGCAGAAAAATTGTGGTTATGCAAGGGCGTTTCCACTATTACGAAGGCCACCCGATGAAAGATTTGGCTATTTCTATCCGCACGCTGTTTATGTTGGGCGTGAAAAAGCTGATTGTATCAGGTGCCGTCGGTTCGCTGGACGAAAAACTCACCCCCGGATCTATATGCGTGCTCAATGACCATATCAATTTTATGGCCAACAACCCGCTTATTAACAACTATGACCCTTCTTTTGGCCCGCGCTTCTTTGATTTGTCAAAAGTATATACCAAATCGTTGCGTCAAATTACATTAGCCGCCTGTAAAAAAGTTAAAATTAAAGCAAAAGAAGGTACGTATTTCGCGGTAACCGGCCCAAACTTTGAGACCCCCGCTGAAATCCGCGCCTTCAAAACACTAGGCGCAACCGTCGTCGGTATGAGCGTAGTGCCGGAAGTATTGGTAGCGGCCCAATGCGGGCTGGAAGTATTAGGACTTGCCTGTGTAACTAACTTAGCTTGCGGTATTGCCAAAGAAGCACTTTCACACGCACAGACCATTTCTGAAACAAAAAAGATTGAGGGCAAATTTAAATCTTTATTAGAAACTATTTTGCCCAAACTCTAATCAGCCGCCCCGCGCTGTAAGCGGGGCTTTTTATGGGAAATGACATTGTAAGACTGGGGAAAGAAACTTTAATTTACGGCACGTCCACCGTCGTGGCGCGGCTGCTCAATTTCTGTTTAGTTCCCTTTTATACCTACTATCTAGCTACTGCCGAATATGGTGTGGTAGCCACGTTATTTGCACTGATTGCGCTACTCAATGTCATTTTCCTGTTTGGCATGGACCAAAGTTATTTGCGCTTTGCCAGCGAAGCCGAAAACAAACGCGCGGTCTTTCAACATTGTTTCTACGGACTGCTGATTTATGGCACACTGCTAGGCATATTGATACACATTTTTGCAAAGCCCTTATCAATCCTTTCGGGCATCGGCGCAAATCACGTACAGCTGATGCATTTGGCGGTATGGATTTTAATTTTGGATATGCTCAATATGATTCCGTTTACCAAGTTGCGCTTGCAACGGCGCGCGTGGTATTTTGCAGGCGTGCGGACGGCCTCGATCGTCGTAAATGTTCTTTGTAATATCTTATTTGTGGCAGTGCTGAAAAAGGGTGTAGCGTCTATTTTTTGGGCCAACATTTTTGCATCACTCACTTCTCTTTTACTGCTTTCGCCCGTCGTGTGGGAAGAACTGCGCGGCGGCTTTGTGCAATATGACAAATTACTACACAAGCAAATGCTTAAATTTGCGTGGCCGTTTGTACCGTCGGGGTTAGCCAGCTTGCTGGTCAGCGTTATTGATAAACCGATTTTGGTGCAACTGGTAGGCCTTTCCGCCGTCGGAATTTACCAAGCTAATTTCAAAATCGGCGTGTTTATGATGCTGGTGGTTTCTATGTTTGACCAGGCATGGCGGCCGTTCTTTTTGGCACACGCCAAAGAGCCCAATGCCCGCCAACTCTTTGCGCGCGTGCTGACCTTTTTTACGGCGGCAAGCTTGTGGGTTTTGCTTGGTCTGGCGCTACTTATGCCCCACATTATTCAAAGCAATATCTTTGGTAACTTTCACTTGATTGCGCCGCAATACTGGGGCGGATTGCACGTAATTCCGCTGGTACTGCTCGGCTATTTTTTCTATGGGCTGTATATCAATTTTATGGTGGGTCCCGTCATTACCAAAAAAACGCGCGTGCTCGTATGGATTACGCTTTTGGGCGCCACCGTCAGCATTACTACCAACATTTTGCTCGTGCCGCATATCGGCATTATGGGGGCGGGGTGCGCGGTAGCGTGCAGTTATTTTGCTATGGCAACGGCGCTGTTTATTTTCACACAGAAAAATTACCCCCTACCGTATCAGTACGGCAAACTGCTTTTGCTCGGACTGGTCGGCGGCGGGGTTGCATACGGCTCATACATTTCCGGCGGGGCACTGCCTGTGAAAATCATTTTGCTTTGTTTGTATCCGGCGGCGGCTGGGCTGATTATTAAAAATTACGGGGGTCAAAAATGAAAGTTTGCATGGTTGTAACAAACGGATTTGAAGAAGTGGAAACCGTCGGTACATACGGTATTTTGCGCCGCGGCGGACTAGACGTAGATGTGTATAGTTTGCGCGGTACGCAGGCCACCGGACGCTTTGGACTGACGTGCAATGCGCTCAAAGATTTTGCCCATTTCTCAGATGATAATTATGCCGCCATTATCTTACCCGGCGGTCCGCAATATAAAGAATTGGAAAATACGCCGCGTGTATTACAACTCTTGCAAGATTTTTATGCACGCGGAAAATACGTCTGCGCCATCTGCGCCAGCCCGACGATTTTAGGCCACCTCGGTCTATTGCAAGGAAAAAAATACACTTGTTTTACTGCTATGAATGAAGATTTCGGCGGCACGTATTGCGACGATTACGCCGTAGCGGACGGACAAATTGTCACCGGCAAAAGTGCCGCGGCCGCGATAGATTTCGGCTTTGCCATTTTGCAAGCTTTGCGCGGCAAAGAAATTGCCGACGAAACAAAGGCAGATATCTACTACAAATAATCAATCAAAACGCTTGACCCGCATGTGGCAATAGGGCTGTGTGCCTTTGCGCGCGTAATAGTCTTGGTGATATTCTTCGGCGGGCCAAAAGGTTTGCAGCGGTAAAACTTTCGTGGCAATTTTATATCCTTTTTGTTTCAAAATTTTAATTAATTTTTCCGCAATTTGTTTCTGCTCATCGTCGGCGTAAAACACAGCCGAGTGATATTGCGAGCCGATATCCGGCCCCTGCCCGTCGGTTTGGGTTGGGTCGTGTATTTCAAAAAATAATTTCGCTAAAGTTTCGTAATTGATGTGCGCCGGGTCATACGTTACGCACACGGCTTCCAAATGCCCCGTCGTGCCGGTTTTGACTTGCTCGTAGCTGGGGTTTTCCAGCTCGCCGCCCGTATAACCGCTTTGCACGTCTAATACGCCCCGCGCAGTTTGCATCAAATGCTCCACGCCCCAAAAACATCCTCCGGCAAAAACCGCTTGTTTGCTAAAATTTGGCATTTTTCCTCCTTTTTGTGTTATGGTAGCAGTTCTGTAAGTTTGCGTCAAGTAAATTGACAGATTTTTTGCTACACTATATATATGAAAAGACTTTTTGTTTTTCTGGCGGGCGTACTTTTCTTTTGCGCCTGTGCATACCAACAAACAAATGTTACGTTACCCGACGGATTTGTGATCCGCGCACGCATTGCCGATACGCCGCAGAAAACGGAAAAAGGACTTATGTTTGTTAAAAATTTACCGGCCGACGAAGGCATGCTCTTTGTGTTTGACGCCGACGAGCTACACCATTTTTGGATGAAAAATACCCTGATTGATTTAGATATTATTTTTCTTTCGCCAGGCGGCGTGATTACGCAACTATATGAAAAAGTGCCGCATACTTATACGTATACGCCCGATTCCGAAGTACCCGTCGTAAACGGACAGGCACAATATGTATTGGAAGCGGCCGCCGGCACCATTACGCGCCACCAATTAAAAAGCGGCGATAAAATTAATTTTAATTTACCATGAAAAAATATTTAATTTTCTTTTTGCTACTTGTTCTATTGCCTGTGTTGCACGCGCAAAGCACGGCCGTTGATCCGTTGTATGAGCAGGCCAAAACCCATCTAATTAATTTACTTAATATAGACACTTCCCAACCCGAGCCAGACGAAACCGCCGCCGTACGCTACATTTACAAGCAACTTAATAAACATCACATTGATTGGGATTTCCTCTCGCCGCGCAAAGGCCGCGCCAATTTAGTGGCGCGCATTTACGGCACCGACCCGAAAGCAAAACCATTACTTTTAATCTCACATTTAGATACCGCGCCCGCCGGAGAAAATTGGACTTTTCCCCCGTACAAAGCTACGCTTTTTGACGGAAAAATTTATGGGCTTGGTGCAACCGATGCCAAAAATTATACCGCTATGCACTTGGCTTTATTTACTGCCATTAAAGACAGCGGCCGCGCGCCAAAGCGTGATATTATCTTACTTGTCACGTCGGGTGAGGAGTCCGGCAGTGATACCGGGTTAAAATGGCTGGGTCAAACTTATTGGGATAAAATCGCGCCCGGTTTTGCACTCAATGAAGGCGGCGGCATTATTAAAAATACGCCGCAAAATTTGCCGCTGGTGTTTGCCGAGGCCGGAACGAAAATGTATATGGATTTAAAAATCACGGCGTCCGGTGATGCCGCACACTCCTCTATGCCCGTAGAGCACAATGCGGTATATCGTCTTTCGCAAGTGATGGCAAAACTCAATGATTTTAATCCCCCCGCCCGCTTGACGGAAAACAACCAAGCTTTTTTTAGCGGCATTTTGCCGTTGCAGGAAGAAGACGCGCAAACCACTATTCAACTTCTGCTCTCCGGCAAACCCGAGCAAAAACAAATGGCCGCTGAAATTATTGCGCAGGACCCGTTTTTCCGCACGCAACTAAAAGATACGCTTAATCCGGTAAATATCTCGTCAGGTACCGATACGGGCGCGGCGGTGGCGGAAGCTTCTGCCATTGTTAATGCGCGCTTACTGCCCGGCACAGACCCGGACCAATTTCTGCAAGAACTTAAAAAATTTCTGGGAAATGAAGACGGCATTTCTATTGAAATTTTAGAACGTCCGCAACTGCCCTTCCCCAAACCGGCAAACGGTAAAGATGAATTATTTACCGCCATTTCCCACGCCGCCACTCAGATGTGGCCCGGCGCGGCCACCGTACCTGGTATGAGCCCGGCATCGGGTGACAGCGAATTTTTACGCCGCTTGGGCGTCATTACCTATGGGCTTGGCCCGGCCAT
>JAGCKY010000122.1 GCA_017647245.1 Elusimicrobiaceae bacterium | reverse complement strand
TCCCATTTTACTCACAACACATAAAAGGGAGATTCCCAATAACGGCTCTTGGGAATGACGACCCTTTTTTATTTCTTTTGTGTTCATAATGCTTGCTCCTTTTCCCTGTTGTCATCCCGGGCGTGGACCCGGGATCCAGCGTTGTTCATAAAGGAAAAACAACCCTTATAAACGACCCTAGATTGCGGGTCCATGCCCGCAATGACGACTTTAAAAATACTCACAAACCCCAAATCGTACCAAAAAAAAAAAAAAAGTAAAACCCCTTTTTCCCAGTAAAAAAACGGCCATAAAAAACCCCGGGCGTCACCCGGGGTTTTTAATACATCTGTCTACTTAAATCTTTTCTACTTTGCCGCCGCGTTTATAACCGAACGTACCTTCGGATTTTTGCACAACGGGCGAGTATTTAAAGATTTGTTCCAGAGAAGTGCCGTCTTTCAAGTTATACTGCACGATATATTCGGTAGTAGTTGCTACTTGACCGCCGGCAATATTTTCATAGGTTCCTCTTTCAACGGCTTGTACGGATTCAATGGTCGTGAAAGGAACTTCTCTGAGTAAAGCCGTAGCATGTTTATTAAACGGAGCAGGCAATTTAGCTTTGAAATCTTCCAACGCTTGTTTGTAATCCAAACCTTGCTGATGAGCCGCCGTTCCCATGTAGACGGTCTCATACAAAGTATCTTTTTTTCTTTTCAGCAAAGAAGATTTTTGTTCTCTCACGCCCGCATAGAAATAATCCGTATCGCCTTCGGTCACTACAAAATAGTAGGTATACAGATTACGTTCCGAGCCATTGGCAAAAGAATAATCATAGGATTCAAAAGAATCAATTTCCCCAATGAAAGCCGCATGGTCCAACTGCGGATGTTTTTGAACGAGCACCGCTTTCATGCCTTTCTTTATAGTATCGGGCAAGTTGCCAAAATCAAATTTGGCAGCTTCTTCTCTAGCCAGCATTTCTTGCTTCTCAAATTTTTTGACAAGCTCCTGGTCTACTTTTTTATTGTAGAGTAGTTTTCCCCATTCTTGCGCCTCTCTCCCGGTTCCAGTAGCACAGACAAGCGGGGCTACCATTACTACAGCCAACAACGTCATCACCACTTTTTTCATTTTTGTCTCCTTTCGTGCACTGCAAATTTTTTCCTTACACTTTTAGTATATCAATCCACTTCTTCAAAAAACAGAGTCCAAAGACCCACTTGCGCGGGTCTTTTGGGCCTAGGAATAAATAGGACTTTTTGCCCGCTTTACAGGATTTCCAACGGAGCGAATTTGAGCATGAAAGTGCGGCTGACACCACGCGGGAACTGCACGGTAATTTTGCAACTGTCTCCCGAGCCGGCCACGGCTGTTACTGTGCCCAGACCAAACACCCCGTGCTTGACTTTGCCACCTACGGCTACGGTTTTACCGTTGCCTGCGGTAGTGGACGTGCCCGTTTCTTGTTTGGGTGCAGATGTGCCGGGAAACTGGCGGCGGCTGTCCGACTCTGAAAAACGGCGCGGCACAGCATAATCCGCAGAAGAATAATCCTCCACTTCTTCTATTTCATAACCATGCGCGTCGTATTTCTTTTCAAATTGTTTGCGGCTGACAAAACCGTCAAATCCGTTATAACTTTCGCAGCTTCTGCCGAAGGAACCTTTATAGCCGCTCTTGTTACGCGCACCGCCGAAAAAGCCGCCGCCCTGTCCGTACAGGCCGTATTTCGTCTGAAAAGTATCATAACGCGGCTTTTGCTGTTCGTATTGTTCGCGGTCTTCTTCCGACAACAGCCCACACTCAAACAAAAAGCGTGACGGCACATGATCGTCGGTTTTACCGTAGCGGCGGCGTTGCGCGGCGCACGTCATAAATAATTTTTCCCGCGCGCGTGTCATGGCCACATAACACAAGCGGCGTTCTTCTTCCATATCGGTTTCATCATCGCGCGTAATGGGAAAAAGTCCTTCCTCAAGCCCCGTCACAAACACTGCGTCAAATTCAAGTCCTTTTGCCAAATGCACGGTCATCAGCGTAACCGCGCCCCCCTCGCTGGCTTGCGATTCGTCGGCCCCCGTGAGCAAAGCCACCTCTTGCAAATAGTTCGCCAGCGACATTTCCTGCCCCTCTTTGACTGCGCGTTCCTCATACTCTTTGACTGCGTTTATCAATTCTTCCAAGTTTTGCAGGCGGCTTTCGGCCTCTATATCTTTTTCCAACTCGGCCTCGGTCATCGCTTTGTAACCCGACGTTTCCAAAATTTTGGTCATCACGTCCGCAGGCGAACTGATAAACATATCCGCGCGCCAACCTTCTACCAAGCGCACAAATTCTCCCGCCGCACGACGTGCCTGCGGAGTTAAATTCGGCACGGATTGCACCGCTTTGAGCGCACCGTATAAAGAGAGATGATTTTCCTGCGCATAGGCAAGCAGACGGTCCTGCGCGGTTTTGCCTAGCCCGCGCGCCGGTGTATTGATGATGCGTAGCAAACTGATATTATCGTTAGGATTAATCAGCATACGCACATACGCGAGCATATCTTTAATTTCTTTGCGGTCGTAAAATCGCACCGTACCGACCAAACGATACGGAATTTGATAACGGCGGAAGGTTTCTTCAAAATTACGGCTCTGCGCATTGGTGCGGTAAAACACGGCAATTTCACTTAACGAAAGCCCTTCCGAATCTACCAAATACTTGATATTTTGCGCGACCCATTTGGCCTCTTGCCCTTCGGTCATGGCCTCGTGGAAAAGGATATCGTCGCCGTGCGGTTTTTCGGTAAAGAGATTTTTTTCTTTACGCTGGTGATTTTTGACAATGAGCAAATTGGACGCGTCCAAAATGGCTTTGGTGGAGCGGTAATTTTGCTCAAGCGTAATAATTTTGGCATCTTTAAAATCTTTCTCAAATTCCAAAATGTTGCGTATATTTGCACCGCGCCACGAATAAATACTTTGGTCCGGATCTCCGACGACGCAGAGCTTGCGGTGTTGCTTGGCTAGTAGGCGCGTGATGAGGTATTGCGTGTGGTTGGTGTCCTGATACTCGTCCACTAAAATATATTTGAAAAATTGTTGGTAATACTCGCGGATATCTTCATTATCTTGCAAAAGTTTTAGCGTGCGCACGAGTAAATCGCCAAAGTCCAGCGCGCCTGATTCTTTGAGTTTTTGCTCGTATTTTTTGTAAATATCGGCGGCGCGGATTTTATAATCCAGTCCGGCAGCGGTGGCCGATTCCATCATCATTTCCGGCGTGACACAATCGTCTTTGGCACGCGAAATCATACTGACGATTTGCCCCGCCTCTTTCTTCGGCTCTTTGACGCCCAACTGTTCCAAAAGCAAAGTAACTACGCGCTTTTGGTCATTCTCATCATAAATCGCAAAGTCGCGCGCGAGTCCGGCCTTTTCCGCATTTTGCCGAAGGATCCGCACGCCCAAAGAGTGAAACGTATGAATCCACACATTGCGGCTTTGGCCCGGCACAAGTGCTTCCACGCGCTCACGCATTTCTCCGGCGGCTTTATTGGTAAACGTAACGGCTAAAATGCGGTATGGAGAAATTCCTTCGTCAATAAGTTTAGCGATTTTGGTGGTAAGTGTTTTGGTCTTTCCTGTTCCCGCGCCCGCCACAATCAGGCACGGACCGTCCTCGTATAAGGCGGCCTCACGCTGCTGCGGATTTAAGGAATTAATTGCTTCTTCTACGGTCATTTTAATTTCAGTTGCACGAGTGTTTCAATGTGTTCGGTATGCGGGAAAAAATCAAACGCTTCCACATCTTTCACTTCATAAAAGGGTGTCAAAATCTTTAGGTCATTTGCGAGTGTAACCGGATTGCAGGAAATGTACAGTACGTTTGCTACGCCCGATTCCGCCACCGCGTTGGCGGCGCGCGGGTGCATGCCTGAGCGCGGCGGGTCCACAATAATCAGCGCGTCCTTTTTTTCTATCGGTTGTTGTTTGACAAAATCTTCCACCTTGGCGCAGAAAAATTGCACATTTTTCACGCCGTTTAACTTGGCATTTTCAATCCCGTTATAAATGGCGGGCGCGACACTTTCCACGCAAATGCTTTTCTCACACAGGTCCGCACAAGACAACGAAAAACTGCCCGCGCCGCCGTATAAATCGTAAATGATTTTCGGGGCGATTTTTTTAACCAGTGCGCGCACGCGGCTATACATTTTTTGCGCGGTTAGTGTGTTCGTCTGAAAAAACGCTTGCGCCGCAAGTGTAAAAATGACTTCTTTTTCTTTTTTACCGTCAGGCGTGGATAAAATAATTTTCTCGCAAATGTGGTCTTTACCTTTCAGCACGCGCAACATTTCCGGCGCGGCTGTATCGGCCAGCGACGTATTCACCGCAAGCAAAATGTTGGCATCGGACCACACACTTTCCACCGCAGAAACAAAACTTTTTTCCGGGATATCGTCGGTCACAAACAGCACCGCCATTTGCTCGCCGGTGTTTTTGCCCGCGCGTAACATCAGATGCCGCAAAATACCCGTGTGTTTGCGGTGGTCGTAATACTCCAGATTTTCCGCTTTGGCCCACGCGCGCACCGCCCGCACCAACTCAATCATTTTTTCGTCAAAGGTGTGGCACTCGTCAATGTCCGCGGCGCGGTCCCAGCGGCCTTTAAGTTTAAAACCGAAGCATTGTTCAAATTCAAGCGGCAGGGTTTTATCACGTTTAACTTTTTTATCAAACGGTTCTTTCCAAATCGGCTGGCGGCAAAATCCGAGCTCCACTTTATTGCGGAAAAATTCGGGTTTGTCCGTACGCGTAACCGGAATTTCTTTGCTCCAAAAATCTTTTAAAATTTCTTTTAGGCGCGCGGCTTTGTGCGCGACTTGTTCTTCGTAGGACAAGTCCAGTAGCGCGCAACCGCCGCATTGTTTGAAATGTTTGCAAGTGATTTTAGGCATTGATTTTGAACAGGCACACGTCGCCGTCTTTTACGATATAGTCTTTGCCTTCCGAACGGATAAGTCCGTGTTCGCGTAGGGCCTTTTCATCGCCGTATTTGATTAAATCATCATAGGTATACACGTCGGCGCGGATAAAACCTTTTTCAAAATCGCTATGGATTTTGCCCGCCGCTTGCGGTGCGGTACACCCGACGGGAATGAGCCAACTGCGCACTTCCACTTCCGGCCCCGCGGTAAAATAGGTGCAAAGTTTCAGAAGCTTCATACCTTCACGCACCACTTTTTCAAGCCCGGTATAATCGTTGCCCGTTTCGGCCAGAAACGCTTTCTTTTCTTCTTCGGAAAATTCCGCAATATCGGCTTCAAATTTTACGCACAGTTCCACAAAACCAGCGCCCGTTTCCTGTGCATACTTGGCTACTTTTTCGGCATTTTGTTCGTTGCGTTTTTCGGAATTATTCCCGACGTATAAAACGGGTTTGGCGGTTAAAAATTGATACTCTTTGAGTTCTTCCGGCTCAAGCCCTAACGACGATACGGGCTTGCCATTTTCCAGCGCGGCTTTAATTTCTTTCATGCGCTCAAAAGCGGCCACGGCGTCTTTTTTGCCGGACTTGGCATTAGAGCCCAAACGGTCACAAATTTTCGTCGCCGTTTCCAAATCGGCCAGCATGAGTTCCGTATTAATAATTTCAATATCGCGCAGGGGATCTACGCTATTCATCACGTGCGTAACATTTTCATCTTCAAACAAACGCACGACGTGAATAATCGCGTCCACTTCGCGTATATTGGCTAAAAATTTATTGCCCAGGCCCTCGCCTTGGCTTGCGCCTTTGACGATGCCCGCGATATCTACAAATTTAATAAATGCGGCGGTTTTCTTAGGCGGTTTAAACATTTCAAAGAGTTTATCCAACCGCTTATCGGGGATAGGCACAATGCCGACGTTGGGCTCAATGGTACAAAAAGGATAGTTGCTTGCTTCCGCGCCCGCACACGTGAGCGCATTAAACAGGGTGGATTTACCGACGTTTGGCAATCCGACGATACCGATTTCCATAATCACTCCCGGACATAAAAAATGCTAAAAGTCTGTATAGACATTTTAGCATTTTTGGGAAATAGCGAAATGTTACTTATTACGGTAAGGTATATATACGGTAGCTATTTATGCCCGTCTCACTTACTTCTGTACCGTTCATAATTTTGACACAATAGTCCCCGTCGTTTTCGCCAAAGTTTACGCCCCCGCTTTTTCGTTCCGCACAGCGGATAACAAGCGGGCGCAGTGTTTTGTCTGTACTATTCACTATCACCTCAAAACCAGCTCCTCTGTATTTACCCGATAAACGTCCTATATATAACGATAAATTCCCCGTAGCAGAATGATACAGCTGTATAGACCATTCACCGTTTGATCTGGTTTCTTTAACCCCGTCGCTGGTTATCCATTTTTCATTTCCGGTCCACGGAATTTCAAAGCCCATATCCGCAAAACTGTTTGGATAATCTCCGTTGGCCATGTAGTAAGCCACAGCCCCTTGATACGCCGAACGTAATAAAGTTAGTGCTTGGCTAGCTTTACTTTTTTCTACCGCCTTTTGATATTGCGGCAAAGCAATTGCGGCTAGGATACCTATAATTAATATAACCACCAACAGCTCTATAAG
>JAGCKY010000121.1 GCA_017647245.1 Elusimicrobiaceae bacterium | reverse complement strand
AACACGCTGGCCGCGGACAATTTTTCGTTTTCGCGCAGTTGGTATAAAAAGCTGTCCAAAAATTGCGGGGGGATATTTAAAGGGTCTACGTCCGTGGCGGCGCAATACTCCAAATAATGTGACACATCGGCCACGTACGCGGCCTGCGTGTTGACAGAAAGTTGACGCTCAAATGCGAGGTGATTTTTGAAATCTTCCGCGAGCGGGTCTAACGGTTGCGCTTGTTTGTTTGGCATATTCCTATTATAAGATTTTTTGACCGAAAAGGTTGTTCAAAAATACCCCTTGACTTGTTTTTTTTTTTTGGTACAATACGGGGGTAGTGAGTATTTTTTAATGTCGCCCTGAAGGGTTTTTGTTCAGGGCCTCAGCATTAAAAAAAGCGGTTGAGGTGCTGAGCAAAAGCGACTCAGCGCGACAGAGAGAGGAGAGAGTAATTATGAAAAAAGCATTTACACTGATAGAACTGTTAGTAGTTGTTTTAATTATAGGTATCCTAGCGGCCATTGCTTTGCCGCAATATCAAAAGGCGGTACTTAAATCGCGTGTCATGCAAGTGGTACCTATCATTAAAAAAGTAGCTATGGAACAACAGGCCTATTACTTGGCAAATGGAGCATATGCCACCACGGTAGAAGAGATGGGCGTAGAATTTACCTGTCCCTCAGATTGGGTGTGTACGATGGGAAAAGAGGGAAATAAGGCAACTCCTAAAGTACAGGCCAAACATACTCCGTCCGGTATATACATTATTGAGTATTATGGTGTTCCTGCCTCTACTTATTTAATAGAAGCGGGTGCACAAAACAGAATGTACTGTTATGCCGCTACAGGTAGTACAAAAGCTATTAATGTGTGTAAATCCTTCGGGCCGGAAGTATTCAGCGCCAGTGACGGAGTACGTCATTTCATACAGTGATTTGTTGAAAATAAAAAATCCCCCGTTTGTGGGCGGGGGATTTTAGTTTTTGCAAATTTTTTATTTTTTGCTTTTCTTTTCGGGTTCTTCCGCATCGGCGGCTTTGCCGTCATAATGGTGGCCGAGATATTTGACATAGAGCTTGTCTTCAATTTCAGCCGCAAGTTGCGGATTGTCTTTTAAATACTGGCGTGCGTTTTCGGCTCCTTGACCCAGTTTTTCATCACCATACAAGAACCAGCTGCCGCTTTTTTCCAAAATGCCGGCTTCCACGCCTTTGTCCAAAATGCAGGCCTCGCGGGAAATACCTTCATTGTGTAGCATGGTAAATTCGGCTTGGCGATACGGGGGCGCCACTTTGTTTTTGGTCACTTTTGCGCGCACGCGGGTGCCGATAATTTCGTCACCTTTTTTCAAATTCTCAATGCGGCGCACATCAATGCGCACAGAGGAGTAGAATTTCAAAGCGAGTCCGCCCGGCGTGGTTTCGGGGTTGCCGAACATAATGCCGATTTTCTGGCGCAACTGGTTAATGAAAATAATACTCGTTTTGGTTTTATTCAAAATGCTGGTCAGTTTGCGCAACGCTTGGCTCATCAAACGCGCTTGTAAACCGACGTGCGCATCGCCCATTTCGCCTTCAATTTCCGCTTGCGGCACAAGGGCGGCCACGGAGTCAATAATAATCAAATCTACCGCACCGGAGCGTACCAATTTTTCGGCAATTTCCAAAGCTTGCTCGCCGCTGTCGGGTTGGGAAATTAACAGTTCGTCCACGTTCACGCCGATAGAGGCCGCATACACGGGGTCCAAGGCGTGTTCGGCATCAATGAAAGCTACCACGCCGCCGTTCTTCTGTGCGCTGGCCGCACAATGCAAAGATAAAGTGGTTTTACCGCCGGCTTCCGGCCCGTAAATTTCAATCACGCGTCCGCGGGGGATACCGCCTACGCCCAGTGCCAAGTCCAAGGACAGCGCACCGGTGGGGATCGCGTCTACTTTTTTCACGTTGGCGGAACCTAACGTGGTGATGGCTTCTTTGCCAAAGGCCTTTTCAATTTGACCCAGGGCTAAACTCAATGCTTTTTGTTTGTTTGCGTCCATAATTCCTCCGGAGATAAAAAACGATTATGCTACTACTTTTTTGACAGCCGCGCGAAAGCCGAGCTTTTTCGTTTCTTTATTTAAGTTTACAATAATTTTAGTTCCCGCGGGATAATGATTTGTCAAAATATGTTCCGCCAGCGGGTCCTCTAACAAGCGTTGCACGGTGCGCAGTAAGGGGCGCGCGCCGTATTTCTCGTCAAACCCTTGCTCAATGAGATAATCTTTGGCGCTTTCCGACAGAGAAATATGCAGTCCGCGGTCAGCGAGTTTGGCTTGTACTTTAGATAACAGCAGGTCCAAAATCTGGCGTGTGTGCTCTTTGGTCAGCGCGTGGAAAACGACAATCTCATCAATACGGTTGATAAATTCCGGGTTGAAGGTTTTTTTGACCGCTTCCATCACATGCGTGCGCATATCTTCGTATTGTTGGTCTTCGGTGGCGGTGGCGGTGAAACCCAAGGACGAACCTTTATTGGTAATTTCTCGCGCGCCGACGTTGGAAGTCATAATAATTACGCAATTTTTAAAACTCACGCGGTGACCCAAATTGTCGGTCAGTGCGCCTTCGTCCAATACTTGCAACAAAATGTTGTAAATGTCCGGGTGCGCTTTTTCCAATTCGTCTAATACCACCACGCTGTACGGGCGGCGGCGTACGGCCTCGGTCAGTTGGCCGCCTTCTTCGTAGCCGACATATCCCGGCGGCGCGCCGATTAAGCGCGAAACCGCAAATTTTTCCATATATTCGGACATATCAATACGCACCATGGCGTCTTCGTCACCAAACAGAAATGCGGCTAACGATTTGGCAAGTTCAGTTTTACCCACGCCCGTCGGCCCAAGGAACAAAAAGCCGCCGATCGGACGGTGCGGATTACCCAGCCCCGTGCGGTTGCGGCGGATCGCTTGCGAAACGGCTTTGACGGCTTCGTCTTGGCCGATAATGCGTTTATGGAGTTGTTCTTCCATATGCAAAATTTTATCGGTTTCGCTTTGGGTCATGCGCGTGACGGGAATGCCGGTCCACTTGCTGGCCACCAAAGCGATGTCCTCTTGCGTGACTTCAATTTTTTGTTCCACGCGTTTGGCTTGCCAGTCGGCTTTCATTTGGTCTAATTGTCTTTTCAAATCATCTTCCGCGGTTTTGAGTTGGTCCGCTTTTTCAAATTCTTT
>JAGCKY010000120.1 GCA_017647245.1 Elusimicrobiaceae bacterium | reverse complement strand
GCGCGTTTTGTGGCGAATTATCATTTTGCGGACATTAAAATTGTAGACCGCAAATTGTCCGTTAAGGTATTTAATGAGAAAGGCAAAGAAATAGATAAGTTGGATTTATATTTATAAGTACCTTCTGTTTGAATAACCCGCGCTTTTGGCGCGGGTTTTTTCTTATAAAAAAGGGGCTTGACTTGTTTTTTTTTTTTGGTACAATACGGGGGGTAGTGAATATAAATAAAGTGTCGTGCTGAGTCGTTTTTGCTCAGCACCTCATCCTTATTAAAAGAACAAATAGGTCCTGAGCAGAAACACCTCAGGACGACAGAGAGAGGATCAAGTTTTATGAACAAAAAAGCATTCACGCAAATAAAAAATAAGAACCACCCCCCGAGTGTCTTTGTCGGGGATCTAATGCGGGATATAGGCTGGGCAGTAAACAACATTATACCGCGCACAGCTGTCGTCGGCAGGGTCGGGGTGATGAAAGGAGAGTGTATGAAAAACAAAGCATTTACGCTCATAGAGTTGTTAGTAGTCGTATTAATCATTGGTATTTTAGCCGCCATAGCTTTGCCGCAGTATAGAAAGACAGTTGTGAAAGCGCGTTGTACGCAAGCGGTCATTACTTTAAAAGTCATTACGGATGCCCAAGAAAGATATGTTTTGGCGAACGGAGAATATGCTGATGATTTATCAGATTTAGATATTCCGGTACAAAATGATACTTATTTTTCATATAAATGCAGGGAACAACGGACTTGTGAAGCACGGCCTCTGAAATCGGGTTATCCTATGTTTGAATTTCATTTGCAACGTAAATTAAGTGAAACGGCCCAGGAACGTTTTTTAGGGAAACATTGGTGCTGCGGAAATGCCGACATTTGCCCTCTTTTCGGCAAACATGAAGATGGTATGTATGCAGGCTATTATTTAATGAATTGATTATTACGCACGGCGGTCTAAGGTGTAATAACTGCCTTCGTGCTGTTTGGCTAAACATTTCAGTTCCGCGCCAATGCCGCTTACCTGCGCAAAGGAAGTCAGCGGTTTAAGTGAGTTGTGCACGATACCGATACCGATAGATAAAAGCGCAAATTTTTCAGTTTCGCCTTTGCGGTTAGTGGAAAGCATAAAGCCTTGCTCGCGGTCTTGTTCATTGTAAAAAGAGGGCGCCAAGCGGCTCATTTCCGAGACGATTTTTTGTGCAATGTTTTCCGCGTGTTCCAAACCGCATACGATGATAAAATCATCCCCGCCGATGTGTCCCACAAAAGCGGTCGGGTCTTCCTGCGCGGCATCAATCAGCAAGCGCGAAGTGGCCAGCAGTACTTGGTCTCCGGCGGCAAATCCGTATTTATCATTATAAGATTTGAAATTGTTTAAATCGCAATACAGTACCGCAAATTTGCGCCCGGACTGAATTTCCTGTTCCACGCGCGCTTGAATGGAAGGATTGCCCGGCAGCCGCGTGAGCGGATTGGAATCCATTTTTTGTTTATTGCGCTTGAGGAGTAATTTAACACGCGCGACCACTTCGTCTGCGTCGGTGGGTTTAGTTAAATAATCGTCAATGTCCAGCCCCAGTCCTTGCAGTTTGGTATCTTTATCCGTTACGGCGGTAAAAATAATAATCGGTGTGTGTAAATAACCCGGGTGACTGCGCACATCCTGCACTACTTCAAAACCGGTTTTGTGCGGCATTTCATAATCTAGAATCAATAAATCCGGGTTTTGTTTGTAGATTTTATCCAATGCGTCCTGTCCGTCCTCTGCCGTAATGACGGTAAAGCCGGCATCTGTCAAAATTTCAGATACCAAATTGCGAATGGCTGCGCTGTCGTCTGCGAGTAAAATTTTTGCTCTTTCCATGATTATCTATTAAATAAAATCTGTGCCCAAAGTGCAAGCACCGTGCATGTTTTACAAAGCTTTATACACAAAAGTGAGCAGGGCATCTTTGGTATGCTCGCGGCGGAAGGAAAAGAAATTTTCCGGTTCGGCACACGTGCAATGCGGGCAAAATTCAATGTCTTTTTCCTGTAATCCTTGGGCGGTAAGTTGTTGTAAAATGGCTTTGTTTAAATCTACAAATAGTTTTCCGTTGCGGTTTTGTGTACAAGTTGGAAATTGCGCCGCAACATCTGTTTGTACCTCAAAGCTTTGCGCTTGAATATGCGGGCCCGTCCACGCCGATAAAGTGCCGCGCGCTCCGGCGGTTTTTAGAGCTTGGACGAGTTTGGCGGGCAACTGCGCCGCCACACCGCGCCACCCGCAATGCGCCAGCCCAATCAATTGCGCGTCTTCGTCCCACACGATCAGCGGCACGCAATCGGCGGTAATAATTGCCGCACCCCAACCGCTTGCGCCCAGTATCCAGCCGTCGGCCTCTGCAAACGGCGCGGCGGCGCAAGCGCGGGCTTGGCCGTCAGAAAGGACGGAAATAATTTTATCAGAGTGAATTTGTTTGAAGCGCAAAATTTTTTCTTCGGGGATATGCAAACCGTCAAACAAGGCGCGCGTGTTTTGCGCTAGGCGCATATTTGCGGCAGTGCGGTCCGTCGTGCCATGCACGATGCCCAAGGCCTGCAATTTTTCGGAAAAATACAAAGTCATGGCATTAATTTTTTAAGTAATACACGCGGCAAGGTGCGGCCCACGATATTTTTGGCCAGTTGTTTAAAGCGTTTCGGGTCATCGCTGGCGTAGACGGTCAGACAGCCGCGGCGGCGGTTATTAAGTTGGTCCGTTTGAATTAAAAACGCTTTTACTTTTTCGGCCACCGCTTGTGCGGAATCTACCAATTGCACGTTTTTGCCCAGTTGCTTGGCAATGCGCTGTTTGATAACCGGGTAATGCGTGCAACCCAAAATCACGGTGTCGGCCCCGCTTTTAATGACCGGGCGCAAATAATCGGCAATGATTTTTTCTCCGGCGGCGGGGTGTATCCAACCTTCTTCAATCAGCGGTACAAATACCGGGCACGCTTGCTGGGTGATGCGCAAATTTTTATTTAATTTTGTAAGCGCTTTGGGGTAAGATAAACTGCGCACGGTGGCTTCGGTGGCGAGCACGGCAATTTTACCGTTTCGCGTGGTGTCAAACGCCTTGCGTGCGCCGGGTTCAATCACGCCGATAACGGGTACGGAAATTTGTTTTTGCAATTGCGGCAACGCAAGCGCCGACGCGGTATTGCACGCGACCACAATGAGTTTAACATTTTGTTTTTGCAGAAATTGCGCAATCGCCAGCGAAAAACGCGTGACGGCCTCTTTGGATTTAGAGCCGTACGGTACATTCATTGTGTCACCGAAGTAAATCAAATTTTCGCCCGGCAAAGCGCGGCCGATAGTCTTCACAATCGTCAGCCCGCCCAGCCCGGAATCAAAAATGCCGATAGGACGCGTGTTCATAGTTTTATTATATAATTTTGTTGCGCGCGAAAGAGAAATATGTCGCGGACGTATCTTTTGTGGTAGAATATGAATATGTTAAAGCGTATCTTTTTAGTCATTACCTTATTAACTCTCACGGCCGGCATATGGGCCCAGCAAACACAGAAAGCCACTCCGCTGATGGTGGGGGGCAGTTTTTCCGAAAATGTCAGCAATACGCCAACGGTTACGTTTGACAGTGCGGCGCGTGACGCGGAAATCGCCGCGTTAAATCAGCGTTTGAAAGACAAAGATTACGGCGGTACAATCCGGCGTATTAATGAGTTAGTTTCCAAAAATTTTATAGATAAACGCTATTACCTGCTCTTGGCTATTGCTTATGACGGATTGGGGCAAGACCGCAATGTTATTTATGAAGCGGGGCAGGCGATTGCCGTTTCGCCGCAAGACCCGCGTGGATATATTTTGCGTGCGCAAGCGTATTTGCGCCAAGGCGACGAAGAACGTGCCCGCATTGACATAGAAAAAGCGTTGCAGTTAAATCCGCAATCGCAAATGGCTTTGAAGGTAAAACAGGAATTAGATGCCCGCACGCAAGCGCGTACGGCCATTGCCACGCAGGAAAATTCTTCGGAAAACGAAACCCCGCTTTGGCTTTTCATTTATATCGGGGCGGTGCTGTTGGCAGTAGCGGTATTTATTTATCTGCGCTATGAAGATTTTTTCAGCCGGCCCAAAACCGCGTACAGCCGCAAAGAAGTGGAGATTAAAGAGCAATATGATTTCCTGCGCCAAATCGGCGAGGGCGGCATGGGTAAAGTATACGAGGCCTATGATAAGGTGCTCAAGCGCAAGGTGGCCATTAAGCGCGTGCGGCCCGAGTTGGTGCGCAGTAATTACATTCGCGAGCAGTTTTTGGCGGAAGCGCGTATGGTGGCATTACTGCGCCACCCGTGCATTGTGGAAATTTATACGGTAATTGAGTCGGAAAGCAGTTTGTATTTAGTGTTTGAATATGTGGACGGCCAAACCTTGGAAACGCGTTTGGATATTGACGGACGCATTCCGTTTTCGGAAGCGAAACGGATTTTTGAATATGTGTGCCGCGGTTTGCAATATGCCCATTCGCAAGATATCATTCACTGTGATTTGAAACCGGGCAACATTATGATTAAAGAGGACGGCACGGCCAAGGTCATGGATTTCGGCGTAGCCAAAAAAGTGATAGACGGCCAGACCGGGGCACGCACCGTGGCGGGCACGCCGGCATACATGGCTCCCGAACAGCAGAAAGGTTTTATGCGCAAACAGTCCGATGTATATTCGCTGGCTTTGTGCTTGTATGAGGCGCTGGTCGGACAAGTGCCGTGGAGTGTGAAAGGATTTGATATTGCCAATAAGAAAATTTATCCGGCTTCTAAATTAGCGCCGGCAATTCCCAAAGGGGTAGACGGACTGCTGGAAGACGCCCTCAAAGAAGACCCCAAAGAACGCATACAAAGCATTGATGAGTTCTGGGCGCGGCTAAGCAAGATAGAGCCTTTTTCCGAAGAAGAACTGGAAAAAACACACTACTGATATAAATTAATTGATAAACCGGCGCAAGGCGAAATCGCCTTGCGCTTTTTGTTGTGTTTTTAGTGGGATAAAAATAGGACTTGACTTGTTTTTTTTTTTTGGTACAATACGGGGGTAGTGGGTTGTTTTTCAAATGTCGCCCTGAAAGGTTTTTGTTCAGGGCCTCAGCCTTAAAAAAGAGGTTGAGGTGCTGAGCAGAAGCGACTCAGCACGACAAATAGAGGAGAGTGTTTTATGAAAAAAGCAT
>JAGCKY010000001.1 GCA_017647245.1 Elusimicrobiaceae bacterium | reverse complement strand
CACCTTGCACCATGTAGCGTGCGGTGTTCATATTGTAATCTTCAATGAAGACAATTTTATTTTTAAAGCGCGGGTCGTTTTGGGTCAAGTTGTAAATCGTTTTGATAAATTCCTTGCCCATGGTGTCGGCCGGGTGTGCTTTTCCGGCGAAGACAAATTGTACCGGGCGCAAGGGATTATTGACAATTTTATCCAAGCGGTCCAAATCTTTAAACAGTAGCGTCGCGCGTTTATACGTGGCAAAACGGCGCGCAAAACCGATGGTCAGCACGTCGGGTTTAAGCACGCGATTGGACTTATTAACCGTCATCATATCAAAGCCCTGACGCTTGAGTTGTTTTTTAATGCGGGCGCGCACCACATTGATGAGTTTTGTTTTGCGGGCGCTGTGTAATTTCCATAATTCTTCATCGGGGATATCTTTGATTTTATCCCACATTTGTACGTCGGACGGATCCATTTCGTCCAATTGATTGCCGTTAAATAAATACTTGCGGTATAAGTCATTGATTTCGTGTGAAATCCAAGAAGAACTGTGAATGCCGTTAGTGATACTGCCCACGGGCACTTCGTTAATCGGAAGTCCCGGCCACAAGTTGTGCCACATTTCACGGCTGACTTTACCGTGCAATTTCGCTACGCCGTTGGCATATGCGGTCAGGCGTAAGGCCAGCACCGTCATGCAAAAGGTAGCGGATTGCGGGGTTTCTTTGCCGAGTGCCAAAAAATCTTCCCAAGAGATACCCATTTTTTGCGCGTAAAATTCCATATATTTGCGCACCAAAGCGGGATCAAAATGTTCATTACCGGCAATGACAGGCGTGTGCGTGGTAAACACAGAGGACGCCCACACAATCTCGCGCGCTTGAGCAAAATTCATTTGCCGCTCTTGCATAATATCTAAAATGCGTTGAATGAGTAAGAATGCGCTGTGCCCTTCGTTGATATGATAGACCGTCGGGTGCAGACCCATGGCGGCCAATGCTTTCACGCCGCCGATACCCAGTACCACTTCTTGGCGGATACGGTTTTCGCGGTCGCCGCCGTAGAGTTTCTCGGTAATTAAACGTTGGGCGGGGGTATTTTCCTGCAAATTGGTATCTAACAAATAGAGTTGCGTGCGGCCTACATCTACGCGCCAAATGCACGCTTTGACTGTTTCATTAAATCCCAGCGGAATATCTACAATGATTTCTTTACCGTCTGCGCCACACACGCGCTCTACGGCCATGTGTGCCCAATCGTTATCGGGATATTCTTCGTTTTGCCAACCTTCGCGGTTTAAGAGTTGGCGCACATAACCTTGTTTATAAAAAAGCCCCATACCGATAATCGGCATTCCTAAATCGCTGGCGGATTTAATATGGTCGCCCGCCAGCATACCCAAACCGCCGGAATAAATGGGCAACCCCTCGCCGATACCATATTCCATAGAGAAGTACGCGGTGAGCATATTGCCTTGTTCGTGCTTGTGTTGTTGGTACCAAGTTTGGGGATTATTTTTGTAGCGGTAATAAGCATCTTTTACCTGATTGACTTGATTGACAAAATCTTGATTGTTGCTCAATTCTTCCAAGCGTTTTTGCGGGATAGAGCCGAGCATCCATTTGGGATTACGTTGGGAGTCGGTCCATAATTTTTCGTCCATTTGCACAAACAACATAATGGCCGGCCAGTTCCAAGTAAACCACATATCATTGGCAAGCTCTTCTAAAAATTTAATATTCTCCGGCAAATTCGGCTGTACGTTAAAAGAATGGATTTTCATGTATGTCTCCCTGTTTAGTATATTCTCATTATATA
This sequence comes from Elusimicrobiaceae bacterium, assembly GCA_017647245.1. Taxonomy (GTDB): domain Bacteria; phylum Elusimicrobiota; class Elusimicrobia; order Elusimicrobiales; family Elusimicrobiaceae; genus Avelusimicrobium. Next base: position 3,321 of record JAGCKY010000001.1, on the reverse strand, counting down.
AAAATCGGCTCGGTCTTTTCGGGCGGATTATTAATTATTACAAAACGGCGGCCAATATCAAAAAGTAAACAAACATCAAAATGACACCTAACCCAAGGGCTGATTTGGCCCATTCCTTGCTGGTAATGCCCAGTTTGGAAGCGCAAATAATGTTAGGGATATTGCCCGGAATCAGCATACCGCCCGAGATAATTAAGCTCATCAGTAAGAAGGTAATAGAGCGGTCCGTAATGGCGGGGGTAACTTCTATGGCGGCCAAGGTCGCATTGTCGAGTACGGCAGAGAGCATATTAATCCAGTACAACCAGCCGTCGCTTAAATGGGTAATGGTTTTCATAGCCAGCGGTTTGAGCCCGTCACCCAGTAACGTCAGTGCCATGACAAATAAATATACTTTAGCCGCACGGATAAAAATGCTTTTGACGGAATGGTCGCTGGTGTCGGCAGTTTTGGCACCGGGGGCGTGCTGTATCGTATTTTCGCGCAAAGAACTGGCCATGCCCGCCATAAAAATTACACCGCCCAGTACATACCAACCTAAATGGTCAATTAAAAAGAAAAATCCGGCGTTATGCGGCTCACCCGATAATTTGGAAATCACCACGGTTCCCAGCGGCTCGCCGATAGCGGTTAAAATGGCCCCCATACCAATTGCATAACAGGCAAAAACGACCAGTTTAATACGTCCCTTGCGTTCCAGCGGCAGCATCACGGCTACTTCAGCCAAAATCAGTGCGGCAATAATCGCGGTAATAATGCTGGACGTAAGCCCTAAAATCAGCACAATTGCCATTAGCGTGTGGCGCAGGCCGATTTTTTTAATGGACCATTGAGTGAGTTGCTGCAATTGACGATGAAATTGACGGAATAAAAGCCCGGCAATGAGTACCGCGGCAGTAATTTTAACGGGATCTTGCAGGGCAGCGGTGATTAAATGCCAACTCCATACGTGCGAAACCGTGACGGCCACGGTGCCGCAGACAAATAAAAAAGCTTCCAAATTTTCTTCTATTTTATGAACGGTAAGCGGCAGCAGGAGCACGGCCACAATGAGTAGTGATAGTAAAGCAGTTTGCCAGACAGCCAAATCCATAAACCCCCCGCCAGCCCGATAAAAAAATACGTCCCGTACGAGATTTGAACTCGTGATCTCCGCCTTGAGAGGGCGGCGTCCTGGACCACTAGACGAACGGGACTTCTATATTTATTTTAGCAAATTTAAAGGAAGGTTTTGTTAATTGGAAAGTAGTTAGATTTAAAGGGGCAAAAAGGGCTTGACTTGTTTTTTTTTTTTGGTACGATATAGGGGTAGTAGATTAAAATAAGATGTCGTGCTGAGTGGTTTTTGCTCAGCACCTCAGCCTTGTTTAGAAAACAAATAGGTCCTGAGCAACAACGCCTCAGGACGACAGAAAGGAGAGTATTTTATGAAAAAAGCATTTACGCTTATAGAGCTGTTGGTGGTTATATTAATTATAGGTATCCTAGCCGCAATTGCTTTGCCGCAATATAAAACGGCAGTTGCGAAAACACGCTTTCTGCAAGTTGTAACAACGGCAAGAAATTTGGCAGAAGCCCAGAAGCGCTACTATTTGGCCAATAATACTTATACAAAAAACTTAGATGACCTAGATATTGAAATTCCGGGCAATCGGTTAGAGGACCGCCCAAGTAATATATATCTAAAAAACGGCGATTTTTGCAGCATCAACTATAATGGAGAAGAACAAGCGGTGCCATGGGTGGGGTGCGAAATGAAAAAGCCTTTTACTTATTACAGTTTAAATTATCAAACAGGCCGTCAAGCGTGCTATTCCTATGAAAGAGATAATTATGCGGCAGACCAGCTTTGCCGAAATTTTTTAGGCGGGGAGATGACAGGGATCAAAACGCATATGTGGCATAGCGATTAATTTTTAGTGACCAAAACTTCCATCAGTTTGTGGCGGCGGAATTTGCGCGCGGATAAGCGGATACCGTCGGCAGTAATGTTGTCGCTGGTGGTAAGTGGATGTCCGGCGTGTGTTTCGGCCCATTGTTGGGCGGTTTGTTTTTCGGTGACTTCCGTCGGTACGGGCAGTTGCAGTTGCAGAAATACATCGGCCATGCGCGCGGTGGCGCTGACTACTAACCCGTCGCCAAACGGCCGGATATAAGCGGGGAAAAAGTCGTACTCGTCTTCAATTTCGCCCACCATTTCTTCAAAAATATCTTCCAGCGTTAAAATGCCGGTAATTTTGTCATCGTCGGTTACCAAACAAATATGTTGTTTGGCTTTCATTAATTGCTCCAGCGCAGAAGAAATAATGGTATCCTCATCTAAGCGCAAAATCGGGCGCAGGATAGAGCGCGTGGTCGGTGTTTTTCCTTGCGCGGCGGTTTTGGTGGCATTGAAAATATCTTTGAAATTTAAGTAACCGATAATGCTTTGGCGGTTATCGGGATCCTCGTACACGGGAAAGCGCGTGTGCATATCCAAGTGCGCTTTGATAAAAGTTTCGGCGATAGAATCATTGGCATAGAGCATATACACTTGTTCCAGCGGCACTTGAATCTCTTTGATTTGCCGCACGCAAAACATAGCGCTGGAAAGCACGATTTTTTCTTCGGACTTGCCAAACAAACGCGAGTTAGATGCAATCGCCACTGCGGCGCGCAAATCGGCCATGGCCGCCTTTTGTGCTTCTTTGGGGTCTACATTTTTGCGCAGGGTTTTTTGAGTTAAAAATCCGACGATATCTTCCATTATGCCCACGACCGGAAACAAAAAATTATACAAAGGCCGCACATAAGGAGACATACGCAAGACCACCCATTCTTTATTTTTGAGTGCAAATGTTTTGGGGGTCAATTCGGCAAATACAATGGTAATAAAACTTAGCGGAATAACTACCAACCCCACGGATAATATATGTGCCAAATGATGGTGCAAATGCAGGGTTTGTTGGAAAAAGGGCGTAAACCATTTATCCGCATCGGCTCCGCCGATAGCCGCCGCTACCGCCCCTACAAACGTGATGCCGATTTGAATGGTAGCCAAACTGCCCTCTATGTGATCCTTCATGTAAAGCGCGCTTTCGGCTCCTTTTTTCTGTTCTTGTACGAGGATAGAAAGTTTGGTGCGCGCCACGGAAGCCAGCGCCATTTCATAAGCGGCCAGCAAGGCATTACACAAAAGCATGAGAAGGATAATCAGAATAGTCATGTACAGTTAGTGTAGCAAATCGCATACTTGTCTGACAAAAAGTAGCGTGTGAAATGTTTTTTGAAAGCCGTTTTGTTGGCGTAAAAATAGGGCTTGACTTGTTTTTTTTTTTTGGT
>JAGCKY010000119.1 GCA_017647245.1 Elusimicrobiaceae bacterium | reverse complement strand
GGGCTTGACTTGTTTTTTTTTTTTGGTACAATACGGGAGTAGGGATTGTTTTTAAATGTCGTCATTGCGGGCGTGGACCCGCAATCCAGCGTTGTTTATAAAGGGAAAAAAGCCTTAATAAACGGACTGGATCCCGGATCCATTTCCGGGATGACGCATTAAAGGAGAACGTATTATGAACAAAAAAGGATTCACGCTAATAGAGTTGTTAGTAGTCGTATTAATTATCGGTATACTGGCCGCCATTGCTTTGCCGCAATACCGGGTGGCCGTGCTCAAAGCGCGGTATACACAATTTAAAATATGGGCGCGTGCCATTAAAGACGCACAAGAAGTATATTATTTGGCCAATGGCCAGTATGCTACAAATTTGTCCGAATTGGATATAGCGGTAGATGCCTCTGTTATTGGTGGATATTGTTCTTCACAGGTAAACCGTGTAGTGTGTGGAGAAGCCGACACTATTAAGTTGTCATATTATTTATATTATTCTCATCCGCAGATAGCGACAGATGCGGATAGAAGCTTTTGTTTGGCATGGACTACAGATGAAAATTCCGCGCAAGCCAAACTCTGTCATCACGAAACGGGAGAGAAACCTCACGGTACTGAACATACTGAGTACGTAACTTCTTGGTATCCCAACTAATTTGTTGCCGGGAGTATGGGTATTTTGCTATAATAAAGTGCGGGGTAGAGAAGCCTGGTATCTCGCAAGGCCCATAACCTTGAGATCACTGGTTCAAATCCAGTCCCCGCAATAGATTTTATAACCGCTCTAAATAGGGCGGTTTTTTGCGGTCTAATTTGGTACAATTTAGGAAAGGCAGTAAATTAAGGAGCGTAGTTTATGAAAGAAATTATCTTCATTGAAAACCACAAACATTTTAATACTAAACGCTTGGGACTGTGCTTGGCGTATGCCTTGCAAGCTGACGGACAAGAAGTTATCTTGGCTGGCCGTAAAGGCAAACTCCCGTGGGATACCGGCATGCGCAGTTATGAGTTTGGCTCGTCGGTACGTATCGGCACAATTTCTGATACGTTGTCGCAAGAAAAACCTGCCCGCATCATTTCTATCGTCTCTTTAGCTGCTTGTGAAGCCGCGGCCCGTGCTAAAATTCCTTATATCTATGTAGAGCCGGAAAATTTCAAAGAAGAAAAAACTATTCGCAACAAACGCACCTTACTTAACAATGCGCAAAAAGTAGTTGTCGTCGGTACCAGCAGCAAAACATTGGACAAAAAACGCTATGGCAAAAATGCCGTACGCGTAAACAATCCGGCGTTGGCTGTAATTCACAACGATGAATATAAACCGACCTGCTACAAAAAGCCCAATAACATTTTGGCCGCCGGTAAATTGTCTAAAAACGATGACGGTTTTGACGCCTTGCTCAGCGCTTGGGCCAAATTGGCACCAGTGCATGACTCGTGGCATTTAACCGTGTGGGGCGACGGGGCCAACAAAAGCGCTTTAAAAGATTTCATTAAGAAACACAACCTGCAGGACAGCACGGAAATTGTGGACGCTACTACGGACTTATCCAGCTTGCTTTGTAGCGCCGATATTTACGTGCATCCCAATACCGCTACGGACGGGGTGGACAGCGTGCTAGACGCATTAGCCAGCCGCTTACCGGTCATCGCTACCGACTTGCCCGAAGTGCGTGACTATGTAACCAACGACGTAAACGGTTATTTAGTTCCCAAAGCCGAGACCAATGCCTGGGCCAATACGTTGGATAAACTGATGGCCGATTGGGGCAAACGCGTAGGCCTTGCGTTGGAAGCGGAAAAAACTACCAAACAATTTTCAAAGGAAAAATTCGTTTCTCTGTTTGAAGACAAGAAATGATTGATTTTGAAAGCGATAAAACCCGCGTAGACTTGGCCGAGTTGCAGACGTTTGTGGAACTGCACGGGCGAGACTGCCGCGTGGTGCGCTGGGCATTTGCTTACCGTACGCTACGCAATAAAATTTGGTGGCAATGGCGGCGGCGTTTGCTTTCTTATCTGACCAAAGGTCCCGCCAAAGATAATCGTTTACACGTGTATTGGCATTTGCGCGGCGGTATCGGTGACTGTGCCGCGCATCGCGTGTGCGTGGAAACCTGGCGCAAAAAACTCCCCAATGCCGTATTCTATTATTACACCCAAACGCCCGGCGCGGCGCAAATACTTTTTCCACAAGATGATAAAAATGTATTTCTCGGTGGCGGACAAAATCCGCTGTGGTATAAATATGATTTGGCGTTTGAAGTGTGCTTGTCTTTTCGCACGGTGCACGTGAACGAAAAACGTGTGCAAAAAATTGCGCCGGAAATTTGGCCGGTGTTGCAAGAAGGGTTGCGCCGCCAAAAACGGCTGGCCTATTTCGTGCAAGATAATTACATGTGCGATGAAGTGCTGGGGCGCTTTATGTTTCACCGCGGCGAGCGGCAATTGGAAGCACAACGCTATTTAAACGGGCTGGATTTTGATGTCAATGAAACGGGACTTTTGCCGCTTTCACTGCGCGACCCGAAAGTCGTGGAAAAATTCGGACTCACCGGT
>JAGCKY010000118.1 GCA_017647245.1 Elusimicrobiaceae bacterium | reverse complement strand
GCAAATTGTGTACATTACCTTCCACGTGGGGTGGGGTACCTTTAAGCCGCTGCGCGGTGAGCCGCAGGAACATCACATGTTGCCAGAGCTAGCCGAAATTCCGCAAGAAACCGCGGACATTATCAACGGCGCTCGTACAAATAAAAAACGCATTTTTTCCGTCGGAACGACCAGCACACGCACGCTAGAGAGCTTTACGCAAAACGGCGTGACCGCCAGCGGAAAAAAATGGACGGATTTGTTTATTTATCCGGGGTATCAGTTCAAAGCGATTGATTGTTTTATTACCAATTTTCATTTTCCCGATTCCACGCCTTTGTGCATGGTAACCGCTTTTGCCGGGGAAGATTTTATTTACCGCGCCTACAGCGCCGCGGTGGAAAAAAAGTACCGCTTTTATTCTTTCGGCGACAGTATGCTGATTTTGTAGACTACAGCATTCCGTTACGCTCAACTGCCGCACATAATTCTTGTTGGACTTTAGTAGATAAACCGTCCTGCTTGATAATATCACAGTGAATACGGCTCGGATCACTCGGCTTAATGGAAAGGATATAAATCCTCCCGGTTTCTCCGTCATTGCTTCTGTTGGCAACCGCCAAATGAGCCTGTCCGTTCGTCCGATCCGGCGAGTAAATAAAATACTTCGTCGCAATCCGATTGTCAAAGACTTGCTGGGTAACCTTTCCGGGAATATCAACTGTCAATTTATCCATTTCATTAAACTGTGCGTAGGTACCATTTGCCAAATAATATTCTTGATTGGCATTAGCTATAGCCCGTAAAATAATAATTGCCTCCGCCATACGTGCTTTTTCCACTACCTTTTCATATTGTGGCAAAGCAATAGCCGCCAGTATACCGATGATTAAAACAACTACTAACAGCTCTATAAGCGTGAAGGCGCGATTTTTCATATTCTCTCCTTTTGTTTTGAAGTCCTACCCCAATTGTACCAAAAAAAAAAAACAAGTCAAGGGGTATTTTTGCCTTTCTAAAATCCCCCTCTTATCGTCTGAAAATGCTAGAATAGAGATATGTTATCCCCTTTCCGTATTTTGAAAAAAGACTCAAACAGTAAAGCACGCACGGGCATTTTGTATACCAAACACGGTGCGGTGCAGACACCTGTTTTTATGCCCGTGGCCACGCAAGCCAGCGTCAAAGCACTAACTTCGGCGGACTTGCGTGATATTCACGCGGAGTGTTTGCTATCCAATACCTATCACTTATATTTGCGCCCGGGCACAAAAACCTTGCAACAGCTCGGCGGCTTGCATAAATTTATGAAATGGGACGGCAGTATTTTGACTGACTCGGGCGGCTTCCAGGTATACAGTTTATCGCAATTTCGCAAAATCAGTGAAGAAGGGGTATTGTTTCGCTCCCACCACGACGGCAGTAAACATCTGTTTACGCCGGAAAATGTGATTGAATTTGAAAACGAAATCGGCTCGGACATTTGGACGATGCTAGACGTCTGTATCCATGCCAAAGACCCGTCCAAACGTGACGCGCGCGAGGCATTGGAGCAGACCAAACGCTGGGCACAGCGCGCCGCCGCGCAGTATCAAAAAACCGTACCCGAGCAAAACATTACCCAAAACGAAGACGGCTCTTTTACCGTCGGTAATTCGCTACTATTTGGCATTATTCAAGGGGCTATTTTCCCGGATTTACGCAAAGATGCCGCGCTGACCATGGCCAGTTTACCGACGCACGGTTATTGTATCGGTGGGCTGTCTTTGGGTGAAACGCAGGAGCAGATGAACGAATCCGTTTTGGCGGTAACCGACAATTTGCCCGAAGAAAAACCTCGTTATTTTATGGGGCTTGGCACCCCGGTAGAGATTTTAAATTGCGTGGAGCGCGGGGTAGATATGTTTGATTGCGTATGGCCCACGCGCGTGGCGCGCAACGGCATGGTAATGACCGACGAGGGGCGGCTCAATATCAAAAACGCTTGCTTTAGATTAGACGAGCGTCCGCTGGACGCCGGGTGCGATTGCTTTGCGTGCCGCAACTATTCGCGCGCGTATTTGAGCCACTTGTTCAGAAGCGGCGAGCTCACGAGCCACCGCCTACTTTCCATGCACAATATCCGTTTTCTAACACGCACCATGGAGCGCATACGCGCCGCCATTTCAGACGGTACTTTCGCGCAATTTAAAGCAGATTTTATAAAGAAGTACGGCAACAATTAAGGATACACCCAGCGTGTATAATCATCGCCCGGATCTGACGGTTCTGCTAAACCTGTTTCATTTTTACAAAGTTTGTTTCCTACGGAAGACAGATCTGTACTGTACGTCAAACAATTTGTACCGCCGGGTCTCGCACAAGTAGTACAGTGAGCATATGACATACCGAATGATATTACTGGGTTTGACAGACGACAATCCACACTTTCTGCCCACAGTATACAACTCCCCCAGTCAAATTTAAGCTCTTTGCTGGTACTACCGCTATTGGCGGGCGGAAGAGAAATATCCAATTCATCAAAATCAACTGTATATTTATTATTAGCCATATAATAAACTTCTTCTGCATTAGCTATAGCGCGGGCCATAACTTTGGCTTGTGCATACCGCGCTTTCATCACTGCGATACGGTATTGCGGCAAGGCAATGGCGGCCAGTATACCTATAATTAAAACAACTACTAACAGTTCTATCAGCGTAAAGCCTTTGTTAAATAAAAGAACCATCCCCGAAGTCTGTAATCGGGGATCTTCCACGTATTGCCGTTTTAAAAACGACATACGGCCACAACAAGCGTTGTAGACCCCCGATAAAAACACTCGGGGGTGGTTCTTATTTTTTATTTGCGTAAATGCTTTTTTGTTCATAAGTTTTCCTCTCTGTCGTCCTGAGGTGTTGTTGCTCAGAGCTTGCCCCGTAATGTCTTTGTACGGGGACCTATTTGTTTTCTAAATAATGCTGAGGTGCTGACAAAAACAACCCAGCACGACATTTTATTTACAACCCACTACCTCCATATCGTACCAAAAAAAAAAAACAAGTCAAGGCCCATTTTTGCCACAAAAAATAAGTCTTGGAAAATTTTCCAAGACTTATTCAAAAAATATGTTCTTTATTTCCTAATGTTTTTCCGCCGTCAGCTCTTTGTGTGAAGGAATCAGCCACCACAATAGGAAGGTCTTTAACAGCTCCAACGTAAAACACGCCGATACAAATACATATTTGTACACTTCCATTCCGTCTAGCGAAAACTGCCCGTGCACCATATAAATCACTTGGCCTATCATTCGTAGCGGCGGCACAAACGTAAAATCCAAATTCGTGGCAAGGGCCAGTATGGCTTGCAGTAAAGACAAAATAAACACCATGCGCTCACGCATCAAAATAAACACTACTTGCGCCGCATATAATACCCAAAATCCAATGTGCAAGCGCAGTAGTAGCCCGGGCCCGTGTAAATCGCGCCAAATCACAATCGTGTTTAGCACGAGACCCAAACAGCAAAAAATCCAATACGACGAATCACTTGT
>JAGCKY010000117.1 GCA_017647245.1 Elusimicrobiaceae bacterium | reverse complement strand
ACCACGCCAATCCTTTGTGTGCATCGGTGGCATTACTGAGCACAAAATACCGACGGCGATGTTTGGAAATCTGCAAAACATACAATCCCAAAGATTGGCGCAACACTTCTTCTTTACAGTTCGTTTCGCTTTTAAGCATTTCCAATTCTTTGCGTGAAATTTCCATATATCCGCGCTGATTTAACCCGTTGATCCGCGCGGCTAATTTTTGACGCTCGGCTTGTGTCAGCGGTACATCTTCCGACGGCAACAAAAACATACGTTTGCCTTTTAACGCCTCTTTGTAAATCTCCACACCGCTATCGGTTAAGGTGCTGTCGGGCAAGAAAATTTTCTGCCCTTTTAAGTCACGCAGTTCAAAAATATCTTTAACCGAAATGCCAGACTTTTCGAACAAAACAATCGCGTCTTGCGCTTGTCCTTTGCGGGCGGCTTCGTATCCGGCTAAGGTAAGTACTTCGCGCGAAATGCTACTCCCTTCAAACAAAGTAGTCGTATAATCAGCAGGCACTTTTTTATATTTTTCTTTTAAATAATCCAGCGCACCCTGCTGTTCGGCGCTGTGTATTTGTAAAAATAAGGTGCGGTCTTCTTCGGTTAAATTTTCTTGGTCGGGTTTAACAGCGTAGCGTTGTTTGAGTGCTTCTAACATTTCCTCGTTGCTGAAATACACCGGCTCTAACGCGGTAAGCCGCTCACGCGCGACCACGTTTAAAGGTTCTACCGCCAGCGCGGTTTTATACACCTCGGCCGCGGCTTTTTTATCGCCCAACTCCTCGGTAATGATTCCTTTGCCCACCAGCGAATTGGTATAGGCCTGATTAAAAGAAAGCGAACGGTTGTAATACTCCAGCGCGGTTTTGTTTTGCTTTTGCTTGAGCGCGATATCGCCCAACATAGAATAGGTATATGACAGATACGGCGAGGTGCGTTTCATTTGTTTGAGCGCCGCCAAAAAATACTCGCGCGCTTGGGGCAGTTCTTCTTGTGTCAGACACACGCCGCCCAAACTTAAAAGCACTTCTTCATTCTGCTCGTCTAACGTCAGACAACGGGTAAAAGTATGTTTGGCCTGCGCATAATTTTGTGCGGCAAATTCACTTTTGCCCTGTTCTATGCAGGCATTTAATTCGTTCGTTGCACCTACCGACTCCGACGCCACACATAATACACTAATCAGAACTAGAATTTTTACGTAACGCATAAATAATGGCCTTCACTTTTTCTAATTTAGATAATTTGACCGCACGCGTAAACCGAAAACCTGTTTGTTCTATTTTAGCCAGGTTGGCCCGGTAAACCGCCGCCATTACGCGGCAAGGCCGCATTTGCTTGGTCGGCAAGGTGTTTATCACTTCATACGCCCGCTGATAATCTTGTTTACACGCTTGCGCCAAAAACGTCAGCGTCTCGGCCAATGCTTCGGGCTTTGTGTTTTGCAGTACATCTTCGCGCGTCAGTCCAAATTTTTTAAGCAAATCATCCGGCAAATACACCCGGCCCAGTTGCGCATCTTCCTGCACGTCACGTATGATATTGGTTACTTGCACGGCAAAGCCGAGCGCTTGGGCCAATTCATCGGCTTGTTGTCCTTTTATGCCAATAATATCCAATGTAGCCAACCCCACAATGCCTGCTACACGCCACAAATACCATTCTAAATCCACGCGTACTTCATAGCGGCGATGCCGAACGTCAGCCAACATTCCTTCAATGAGCCACAAAAAACGGTCGGAAGGGATATTAAAAGCAAATACTATTTTTCCTAAATCTTTGCCTAATTTTGTGGTGGCTTGACCGGCATAGATACGCTCTATTTCTTCTTGCCAAAAAATAAGTTTTTTTTCTCGGTCGGGTACGCCGGGCTCATCGGCAATATCGTCCATCAACCGGCAAAAACTGTAATACACCGCCAAGGCCTCGCGCTGTTCTTTGGGCAAGAACAAAAAGGCGGGGCCAAAACTGGATTTTTTATAAGCGGTGCTGTCTAAACTCATTTTGTTTTTCCGTGTTTATAAATGTACGACAAAGCCGCACCGGTAGCGGTGGCATAAATGCTGTGCTGCGGAATAATAAATTTAATTTTATACATCCGCTCTACCTGTTGAAACAATGTTTTGGCACACGGCACTCTGCTTAACGTGCCCGTCACCACCACATCTTTGATGTTATCGTTGCGGCAGGCAAATACCGCCAGCATACCAATCGTTTGAAATACCATATTGAGCACGCCGCGCGCTAAATCTTCCCCGGTCAAACCGTCGGCCATTTTGCCAAAGTTAGACGCGGTGACTTCGGCCGTTAAGGTGGATATATCTTTTGGACTGATATCGGCAATGTTCAAATCTACTTTGCGCAAATCTCCGTTATGCGCCATTTCCACTACCGTGTCAAAAGAACGCGCATTACACAGCACCCCGCACAAGCCCAGCACTGTTCCGCCGCCCACGCCCGAGCCGCCAATGTGTTTAATTCCGCTTTTGCACGCACGCACAAAAGCCGTACCCGTGCCCATACTGATGACAAGGGCGTCTTTCTTTTTAGACAGTGCCAAACCACCTAACCCAATGGCTTGAAATTCATCTACATGACACGCGGGGATACCGTAAATTTCTTTATTAAATTGCGCCGCACCTACCCCGGTCAGTACGATTTGTTTAACTTGTTTTAAATTGAGTTTATTTTCATTGATAAATTTACCCAGCGCCCCATACGCCGAAGTTTGCGGGTCGGCGGCTTCCACTTGTGCACGGCCGATGAGTTTGCCGTTTTCGTAGTAGCCCACGATTTTGGTGGTAGAACCGCCTACATCAATTCCAATAATTACGTTCATTTGCTTTCTCCTAATCCGATGGCTTGCAAGAAAGGCCCGGTTTCTTCCGTGCGGCCCAAGAACTTTTTGACCATATCCGTTTCTTCTTCCGTGCCGCCCTTTTCTAAAATTTCGCGGCGGAATTTTAAACCGAGCTCTGTATTAAATACGCCTTGTTTTTCAAACTCGTGGAAGAAATCCTGCGCAATAACTTCCGACCATAAATAGCCGTAATACCCGGCATCATACCCGCCCATAATGTGCCCAAAAGCCGCTTGCGGATACGTGTTTTTGGTCAGCGGCAGACGACGTATTTTTTTAGTCATATCAAAATAGGTTTTGGTGGTGTCCAACGTTTTCGGCGCGGTATGCAACGTCATATCATATTGCGCAAAAAAGTTCTGCCGCAAATACGCCCCGCCCGCGCCGAAATTTTTAGCCGCAATCATTTTATTTAACATTTCGTCGGGTAACGGCTCGCCGGTTTTATAATGTTTGCTGATTTTTTTGAGCACGTCTTTATTCCATGCCCAACGCTCAAACATTTGGCTGGGTGTTTCCACAAAATCCCAGCTGACCGCCGTGCCGGCTTGGCCTTCATAGCGCGCTTTAGTGAGCGCATTATGCAACACGTGTCCGAACTCGTGGAACAGCGTGGTCGCTTCATTATGTTTAAGCAGTGACGGCGTATCTTTGGACGGTTTGTTGACATTGGCCACAATCGCCACAAAGGGAATTTGCCAATTGCCGTCTTCTTTTTCATGTCCGGCCACTAAATCAAAACACGCGGCGTGTTTGTATTTTCCGTCGCGCGGATATAAGTCCATATAAAAGTATGCCACCAATTTGCCGTCGGCTTTGTTCACTATTTTAAATGCCTGCACGTCCGGATGCCACACGGGGATATTCACCGGTTCAAATGCAATGCCAAACAAGTTGCCGAACAAATCCAGCATGCCGCTAATCACACGGTCCGACGGGAAATACTCCTTAATTTTTTCCGGGTCCACGTCCAAATTTTCCTTTTTATATTTGGTCGCCCAGTAGGCATTTTCATAGGGATAAATCGTGCGGCTTTTAGTGCCTTTTTTTTCGTTTTTGTACGCAATTAAATTTTTATCTTCTTGGCGACCCATAGGTTTTAATCGTTTTTCCAAATCTTTTAAGAAGGAAAATACATTTTCCGGGTTTTTCGCCATGCGGTTTTCCAGTTTAAGCTCTGCGTGATTTTTATATCCCAACAGTTGCGCAATCTCGCGGCGCAACGTGAGCGTTTTTTCCAACAGTTCCACGTTTTGCGCACCGCCGCGGCGATTGTATTTGAACTCTAATTGCTTGCGTGCCTCGTCGCTGTCGGCATTTTGCATAAAAGGAATATAATCGGGGTAATCTAAGCTCACGCGGTATTTACCGTCGTCTGTCTTTTGCAGTTTGGAAATGTAATCTTCACCCATACCGGACAATTCTTCTTTTGTCACGTCTAAATAATCCTTATATTCCTGCACGTTTTTATCAAATTGAATAATATATTGCGCTTTTTCTTTGTTTAATTTTTTGAAGGTTTCCAAATCTGCATCATTGAGTTCCATACCGCTGTTTTTAAACCCGATCATCATATCCTTAAGCAGACGCGCTTGGTCCGGCTCTAACGTAGGGTTGGTGTCGGCATAGGCCTTAATGGCACGATACACGTCGCGTCGCGTGGCGATATCTATCATGTGCTGGCTCATTTCCATTTGCAGGGCAAGCGCGGCGTCGCGGAAATTTTTATCGGTAGAAACGTAAGATAAAAAGCCGCTCATGCCCAACGCATTGCCGTATTTTTCAAAGGCACGCTCATAGCCGAGCACCGTGTTTTCAAACGTGCGCTGACCATCGGGGATAGCTACCAAATCGTCCAAATCTTTTTCCAGTTGCTTGCGCGCGGCGGCTTCAGTGGGGGCTAATTCTTCCGCTTTGTAATTAAAATGTAATACACCGTCCCGAAACATATTTTCCATACCGTTCACTCCCAATGCACAAAAAGCCAGCACTGCCGTTAAAATAAATTTTTTCATCATAACCTTTTATAATTTGTTACACTTTAAGAACCGGAGTCTTGCGCCCGGCATAGATAAATTGTAACAAACCTGAATTTCTATTTGTTATAATTTATATTATATTAATTCTTATACTACGAGGAATTAAAAACAACATGTACGAACCGTTTGTACCCAAAGAAATTTTCCTTACCAAAGGAATCGGACGCCACAAAGAAAAACTGGCCAGCTTTGAAGAAGCTTTGCGTGATGCCAAAATTGCGCCGTTTAACATTGTGCCTGTCTCCAGCATTTTTCCTCCGGGATGCAAAATCATCCCCGTGTCTAAAGGTGTGGCGCAACTGAAAACCGGACAAATTTTGCATTGCGTCATCAGCCGCAACACCAGCAACGAATATCGCCGTATGATTGCCGCGTCTGTGGGCGTAGCTATTCCCAAAGACGGCAAACATTTCCACGGTTATTTGTCTGAGCACCACAGCTTTGGCGAAACCGATAAACAAGCCGGCGATTATGCCGAAGATTTGGCCGCAATGATGCTCTCCACCACCTTGGGTATTGACTTTGATAATGATACCTCTTGGGACCAAAAAGAAGAAATTTGGAAAATGAGCGGTAAAATCGTTAAAACCACCAACATTACCCAGTCGGCCATTTGCACCGACGGTGTGTGGACCACGGTTATTGCCGCGGCTGTATTTGTGAAATAAGCAGGACTAGTTGTGAGCGATAACGTACAAACCGATAAGTTTATGGGGCTAGAGAGCAAAAAAAGCTCTTTAGCCCTTTGTAAATTCGCCGTCGTGCCCGTACCGTTTGAAAAAACGGTTTGCTACGGTCACGGTACGGCCAAAGGCCCTGCCGCCGTCATAGAAGCTTCCACGCAAATTGAACTGTGGGACGAAGAAACCCACACCGAAACGTGGGAAGAAGGCATACATACTTGCCCGGCGGTCAATTGCGCGGGCAGCACCAATAAGGTTTTTAAAGAAATAGACAAAACCGTGCGCGGGCTGATGAAATACAAACAGTGCGTTCCTTTTTACATCGGTGGCGAGCATACGGTTACACAGGCGTTGGCTCAGCCGTATATTGATACCTATAAAAATTTGAGCATTTTGCACTTTGATGCGCATGCCGATTTGCGTGAGACCTTTGAGGGCACGCCCAAAAGCCATGCATGTGCATTGTATCCGGCTTCGCGCCAAGTGCCGGTCGTGCAAGTAGGTATTCGCAGCGTGGCCAGTGAGGAAAAACAATACTGCAACGCGGGCAAAGTTACCACGTTTTTTATGCACGAAAACCGTGACATCAAAAAACTCATTCCGCAAGTGCTTAAAAAACTCACCGATACGGTTTATATTACCATTGATGTGGACGGATTTGACCCCTCTGTCATTCCGGCTACGGGCACGCCGCAACCCGGCGGGTTTATGTGGTATGAGGCGTTGGATTTATTCCGCGCGGTTATCGCCAAGAAAAAAATCGTAGCGGTGGACGTAGTGGAAGCGTGCCAACGCAAAGCCGACCCCATTACGGAGTTTAACACGTCTAAACTCATTTACCGCTTAATGGGCTATCTGACGGTGAAAGGTAAGAAAAAATAAGTTTTTCCCAAGCAAAAACCCCCGCCCAAAAAGCGGGGGTTTTTATTTAAGGCAAAGTATAAAATTTAATGTCCGAACCGTTTTGTTACCAGAGTCGGCGAGCAGTAGCATTATGAAAAAATTATTTCTTTAATTTTTCGGATAACCGTTGTGCCATTACCGCTAAATGTTGGCGGATTTGCGGCTGTTTGCTTTCTAACAGTGGTAACAATTCCCCGCGCACCCAATTTCGACGGTAGGTTTCATCAAAATTTGTTTCATCGGTGACGAAAGACAAGTTGTTTTCCTGCAAATATTCTTGCACTTCCGCGCGCGTAATGCACAAAAGCGGCCGCACAATTTCTACCTTTTTGTTTAACATACGCCGCACCGGAATGCCGCACAGTCCTTCGGGTTGTGTGCCGCGCAGTAAATTTAACAGTACCGTTTCGGCTTGATCATCTAAATGATGTCCAAGCGCCAGTTTGGTAGCCCCCGTGCTGCGCGCCGCCTGCGCAAAGGCCTCATAGCGCGCCTTGCGCGCGGCGTGTTCTATGCTTAAATCTAATTTTTTAGCCAGCGAGCGGACATTTTTTTTCTTTAGAATAAAGGGAATATCCCACGTCTTACACAAGCGGCGGCAAAAGGCCGCATCTTTATCAGCCGCCTTACCGCGTAGTCCGTGGTGCACATGTACCGCAATGATTTCAAAATGTTTTTTGCCGGCCAAATAGCGCAAAAAGTGCATTAAACAAACCGAGTCCGGCCCGCCGGAAAACCCCACCAGCACCGTCTCACCGCGTTTAAAAAACGGCGTAGTAAAGGCCAGCATATTTTTCCATGTTTTTGCGCCAAATGTATTTTTTGCCATATAAAAAAGTATAATAAAATAAAAAGGAATTTACAAAATGAAAAAACGTATCTTAATTGTTGAAGATGAAATGAGCATTGTACAGCTCTTGATGATGGTCCTTGCCCGCGAAGGTTATGAAATTCATACCTGTCAAAGCGGCCGCGATGCGATTGCCAAAATGAAACAAGTGCGTCCGCATTTGGTGTTGCTTGACGTTATGTTGCCCGGTATAGACGGACGTTCCGTTTTGGCCATTATGGGCGAAGATGATGAATTAAATTCCATTCCCGTGCTGATTACTTCGGCTTTGGTGGAATCGGAAGCAATGTTCCGCCCTTTCCCGCAAGTCAAAGGATTTTGCGCCAAACCGTTTGCACTGAAAGATTTAGTCATCAAAGTCAAACAATGTTTAGGCGATGATTAAGTAGACCCTTTGCAAAAACCCGCGCGAATGGGCGCGGGTTTTTTTATTTAAATTTGGCTGGAGAGTTGCCACTGCGCATATTGTGCAAAAAACGCTTCCAAGGTTTCCTGCAAAATCCACTCCGGGTCCATTTCGCGGCCCAGTAATTTTTTGACGCTGGTGGCGCTGTCTTTTAAAGAAGCAGCGAGCGGATTATTTACGTTGATTCCTACTCCGATAAGTAGCCATTGTGTGTGGTCGGCCTCGGTGGACGATTCAATTAAAATGCCGCAGATTTTTTTCCATGTTTTTGTTTTTTCTTCCCAGACCAGCACATCATTGGGATGTTTGATTTTGGTTTTAAAACCAAACATTTTTTGCAAGGTTTCGCACACCGCTTGCGCCGTGCGCAAACTTAACGCGCCTGTGTGCCGCACCGATTTTTCCGGGCGGAGCACCAACGTAAAATAAATACCGCCGCGCTTGGCATCCCAACTGCGCTCATATTGACCGCGGCCGCCGGTTTGTTCATAGGCAAGCACCAACGTACCGTCAGGCGTGTTTTGTTGGGCCAGTTCGCGCGCGAGGTTTTGTGTGCTATCCAAGGTTTCTACGCTTATCAAGCGCGTCACCGATGCGATTTTTAAATCTATTTCCTTCATATTTATATTTTAGTAAATTGCACACACAGACGGAAAGAAGATATCTTATCAAATAATTTTATTTCAGTTTCATCTGTTTGAGTTCAAACAAGCGGTCACGCAGATCGGCGGCGAGTTCAAAATTCAAATTGTCTGCTGCCTCACGCATTTGGCGTTCCAATTCGGCAGTCAATTTGTGAATGTTTTTTGCCGTCGGTTGCGGCAGGGCTGCATGCAAAATTTGCAGTCCTTCGGATTGGCTCATCGCTTCAAATTCTTTCAAATCCACTTCGGCTTTTTGTATAGTGCGCGGCGTGATGTGATGCTCTTTGTTGTACGCCTCTTGAATTTCGCGGCGGCGGTTCATTTCGCCCAGCGCATATTTCATGCTTTCCGTTTCGCGGTCCGCATACAAAATTACTTCGCCGCCCACATTACGCGCGGCGCGGCCGGAAATTTGAATAAGCGTAGTGGCATTTCTTAAAAAGCCCTCATTATCCGCGCCCAATATCGCCACCAAGCCAACCTGCGGGATATCAATGCCTTCGCGCAATAGGTTAATACCGACGAGCACATCAAACATACCTTGCCGAAAATTTTTCAAAATTTCCACACGCTCCAGCGCATCAATATCGGAATGTAAATAGGTTGTTTTCACACCTTTTTCAATTAAAAACGCGCTCAAATCTTCGGCGGTTTTTTTGGTCATGGCAAGCACCAGCGTGCGCTCTTTTTTGGCGGCGTGCTCTTTGATTTTTTCCAGTAAATGGTCAATTTGCCCCGCACTCGGATGTACGGTCACTTTCGGGTCCACAAGCCCCGTAGGACGAATCACCTGCTCTACAATTTCGCCGCCGCTGGCTTTTAACTCATACGGCCCCGGCGTGGCGGAAACAAAAATCGTAGACGGTAGTAAACTTTCAAATTCGTCAAATTTAAGTGGGCGGTTATCTAATGCCGACGGTAATCGAAACCCGAAATCCACCAGCATTTGCTTGCGGCTTCTATCTCCGTTATACATACCGCGCACTTGCGGCAACGCCACGTGCGACTCGTCCACCACCATTAAAAAATCATCATACTTGCGAAAATAATCTATCAGACAATTGGGCCGCGCGCCGGGTTTGCGCCCGTCCATATAGCGCGAATAATTTTCAATCCCGGGGCAAAAGCCCGCCTGTTGCAACATTTCCAAATCATATTCCGTGCGTTGTTTTAAGCGGTACGCTTCCATTTCTTTTCCCTGTTTTAACAGGTCCGCGCGGCGAATTTCCAAATCGGCGCGGATTTGGTCTAATGCGCGTTCACGGTCCTCATCTCTGACGACAAAATGCTTGGCCGGATACACCCACGCTTCATTTAATTCTTGCAAAACCGTTCCGTTTAACGGGTCCAATTCATAAATCCCCGCGATATTTTTCCCTTTGATTTCCACGCGCACCGCGCTTTGTCCGTACGGCGGAAAAATATCTATATACGGCCCACGCATACGAAATGTACCCGCCAAAAAATCCATTTCATTACGCGTGTATTGAATTTTAATCAGCAACCCACCCAATTGCCCACGCGACATTTCCGCCCCTTTTTTGAGATACACGCACAGTTCGCTGTAACTGTCCGGCGAGCCGATATTGTAAATACACGATACCGATGCCACCACAATGGTATCACGCCGCGTGAGTAGCGACGTAGTGGCTTTCAAGCGCAGTTTATCAATGTGCTCATTGACGGAAGAATCTTTTTCAATAAACGTATCCGTCAGCGGAATGTACGCTTCGGGCTGATAATAATCGTAATACGAAATAAAATACTCCACCGCGTTTTCGGGAAAAAATTGTTTGAACTCCGCGTACAGTTGCGCGGCAAGCACTTTGTTAGGTGATAAAATGAGCGTTGGGCGGTTTAAGTTTTGGATTACGTTGGCAATCGTAAAGGTTTTGCCCGAACCCGTTACGCCCAGTAAGGTTTGGCGTTTCTGCCCGTCTAGCACCCCGCGCGTCAGCGCGGCGATGGCTTTGGGCTGGTCGCCGGACGGTTTGAATTGCGAAACAAGTTTGAAACGCTCCATAGCTATATTGTACTTAAAAAAATACAGCCCGACAGAAAAGTCAGACTGTATCTAAATCAAACAAATAATTTATTTGATTGCGCTGTGAATAAAATCAGCGTTGAGTACGCCGGGCAACAGTTGCGCTACGCCGTCAATCATAAATTGCATGGCAATTGCGCACAAAATCATACCCATAAAGCGCACCACAATTTGCGTACCGTTGCGCCCCAAACGGTCAAAAATATACCGCGAACTAAATAACACTGCCCCCACGATACACGCACTTAAAAATAAAATTACAATCATCATCAGCGACGTCATCCAATCTTCGCTCTTTTCCGCATACAAAATAACCGTGGTAATTGTACCGGGCCCCACAAAAAACGGCATAGCCACCGGTACCAAAATGCGGCTTAAACTATTGCCCGCCTGTGAAAAAGTACCGCCGCGGACGGGCTCGGTTTCTATACCGTGCTGTTCAAATTTGCTTTTCCCCTGTAACATGCGAAGCCCAATGAGCAAAATCATAATAGACCCCGCCAAACGGAACGCCGGCAACGTAATACCGAACATATTTAAAATACGTATACCGAAAATAAAGAAAGTTAACATCAGTATAAAAATAGATAACGCCATCAGTAGTGCCACCGCACGCTGTACTTTGGGATCCTCGTTCTCCACATAGCCCAAAAAAATCGGCATATTGCCAATGGGGTTTAAAATAGAGATAATACCGATAAACGTATTAAACAGCACGCTCCATTCCATATTGTTTCGTTGCGCCTCCGCAAAATAAGTATATATATAGTATATAAAAATGGATATCCTTACGAATAGTAGTACAGCGATATCATTGAGTGGCAACTCTAAAATTGGTATAATAACAGTATCGTTTTGGGACAGTTGGCGCAGCGGTAGCGCGTCCGCCTCACACGCGGAAGGTCACAGGTTCAAATCCTGTACTGTCCACCATTTAAAACTCCCCCTGCTTATACAGGGGGAGTTTTATAATACTAGCATATTATCTTTACTTTATTTCTCTTCAACGAAAAGCATCCTATATCTTATTTGCAAATCCAGGCACAATCTATTTAAGTTTTTGCACTAAACAGCTGCCACCTACTACATTCATACAAGAAGTCGTACCTTCCGTACGAATAGATTCACATATTTTTCTTTTTTCCAAATCAGTGTAGAAAAAACACCACATTTCTCTTGTCTCAAAATACAAGAAGACGCCCACGCCTCTATAATCAAATCCGACCCGTTTATAACTGTCCGATATGGTGAGCGTAAACTGTTGTCCGTCCGGCAAAGTTGCTACTCCAATGCTCTCGCCATTGTTCCGATACGTCGTTCCCCCGGGCAAACCCAGCGTTAAATTTAAAAAATCGTATGTCCATTCTCCATTGGCATAGCGATATTCTTCTTCGGCCTGATAGATGTGTCGCGCCCAAGAAATGTACTGTACAAATTTACTCCGGCCGACTGCTTTCTGATACCCCGGCAGGGCAATGGCCGCCAATATACCTATAATTAAAACAACTACTAACAACTCTATTAGCGTAAATGCGCGATTTTTCATGGTCCTTCCTCCTTTTTTGACCTACTAACAAATTGTATCATACCAAAAAAAAAAAACAATAGGGGGTCCCCCAAATACCCCCCACACGCGGCGCATTTTATGCTACTATAAAGCAAGGGGAAATTATGTTCAATAAAATTAACGCGGAAAACTACGCACCCATCAACAATGCCTGCTTGCTGATTTTGGCAGGTACGGCACTAACGTGGGTTTTGGTTTATGCCAAAACTATTTTGATGCCGTTTGTCATTGCGGGATTTTTGGGCATGGTATTAAATACGCTTGCCCAGTGGATGCGCAGGCAGTGGAAAGTACCTTATATGGCGGGGGTTATTGCGGGGATTGTATTGTTTTTAGGCATGGCGGTTTTGTCTGTTGCGTTTGTATCCAGCTCTATTTCTTCCTTCGTAGATGGTATCAATATGTATACCGATAAACTAAATGCCACGCTTGCTTGGTCCATAGAACTGGCGCAAAAAGCCGGACTGAAGGTCAATGATCAGTTTTTGGCCGATTCTTTAGCGCGACTACCTTTGTTTAATATGGTGCGCAGTATGGGCAGTTGGGTTATGGCTTTTATTTCCAACATTATGCTTGTTTCTTTGTTTTTAATCTTCTTATTTATGGGTCGCTCCAACGAAGATACCCGCAGTACTTTTTCCTTTTCCATTGAAAAACAAATTTCCTATTACCTCATTGTGAAAACAATTGTTTCCTTACTCGCCGCCGTATTAACATGGTTTGTACTCAAAATTACCGGCAGCCAAATGGCGGGCATGTTTGCGGTGCTGACTTTTGTGCTTAATTTTATCCCCAATATCGGGGCGTTTATTGCCACCGCCTTACCCTTACCTGTACTCTTTTTGCAATATGGTTTTGATTGGCATATCATTGCCGCGGTTATCTTGTTAACCGCCACGCATTTTGTGGTAGGAAACATTTTAGAGACGCGCTGGCTGGGTAAAGGAATGGATTTAAATCCGTTAATTGTCATTGCCTCTTTAATTTTTTGGGCATTGGTATGGGGGCCGATGGGGGCCTTGCTTGCCGTTCCGTTGACCTCTATTATTAAAATGATATTAGAGCGTAACCCGACAACTAAACCCTTTGCGGAACTTTTAGCTGGACGATTAGCGTTTAAGTAATATGAAAAAAATTTCCCCTTGGTTCTATATTCCTTCTTTGTACTTTTTAGAAGGAATGCCTTATATTATCATCAATACTGTTTCCGTGGTATTGTATGCCGATTTGGGCTATCCCAACGACCAAATCGCTTTTTGGACCGGGTGGCTGTATTTGCCGTGGATTTTGAAAATGTTTTGGAGCCCCGTTGTAGACGGCAACGGTACCAAACGCCGTTGGCTACTAGCCATGCAACTGTTTATGGCCGCTGTATTTATAGGGCTGGCCGCGGTCAATGCGTGGAACGTTTTTTCGCATGCACAAGCGGTGCACAATTTAACTTTCTTCTCCCTTTCTTTATTTGGTCTGTTGGCGGGGGCTTTTGTATCGGCCACATTAGACATTGCTACCGACGGATATTACCTGCTCGCGCTCACCGCCCCGCAACAAGGTTATTTTGTAGGGGTGCGCACTATTTTTTACCGCTTGGCCATGATTTTCGGTAGCGGCCTTTTAATCTCTGCGACCGGTGCGCTTGCCGTGCATTTACCGAAATATCAAAACTGGTCGGTTATGTTTCTGTTTTTAGCGGTTTTGTTTGGCGCGGGCGCGCTATGGCATAAATTTATTATGCCCGCGCCGGATACGGATCAGCCCGCCCGGCTATCCGACGGAAAGAGCGTTTGGGTTGGCGCGTTTAAAACCTATTTCACACAGCAAAATATCCTCTATATTTTGCTGTTTATTTTATTGTACCGCTTTGGCGAAGCGTTACTGGAAAAAATCGTACCGCTCTTTTTGCTCAAGCCCACCGCCGAAGGCGCGCTGGGTTTATCTATGCAGCAATATGGGCTAATTAAAGGCACACTGGGGCTCGGTGCAATTATTGCAGGTAATTTGGCGGGCGGTTGGCTGCTCGGCAAATTCGGTTTTAAAAAATGCATTTGGCCGTTTGCTATTGCGCTCGTGCTACCCAATTTCTTTTATGTATATTTAGCCATGGCAAGACCGGGGCTTGTCACAGTAGCCGCGCTGATTACGGTGGAAAATTTCGGGTACGGACTGGCTATGATGGCACTGACGGTATTTATTATGTACGTGTCGCAAGGAGCGTACAAAACATCGCACTATGCTATTTCCACCGGAGTCTTGGCGCTTGGCATGATGATACCTTCTATGCTATCTGGCAAATTACAACTGATGCTTGGCTACGAGCAATTTTTCTGGGTGACGGCGTTTATCAGTTTGATTACGTTTGCCATTGTGCCGCTGACCGCGCGCATTAAAACCATTGATGAGACCGAGAAAGCATTTCGCAAATAACTATGAAAAAAACAAATTTAATCCCCACCGAAACGGTGAATCCCCGTACCAAAAATTTAGACAAAGCCACCACTTTGCAAGCTGCCCGCTTGATTAACGCGGAAGATTTTGTGGCCGCGCACGCTGTTAAACAAGCCGCGCCCGCTATTTCCCGCGCCATAGAAACCGCCGCACAAGCCCATTTGTCCCGCCATAAAATTATTTTTATCGGAGCCGGTACCAGCGGACGACTCGGCATATTGGAAGCCGTGGAGTGTGTGCCGACTTTTGGCGTAAAACCCGGCGATGTACAAGGCATTTTGGCGGGCGGGAAATCCGCGATGTTTCGCTCTAAAGAAGGTGCGGAAGATGACGCGGTGCAAGGAGCCAAAGATATTTTAGCTAAAGCGCGTAAAGGTGATTTTGTCATCGGACTCACCGCCAGCGGAATTACACCGTACGTGCTCGGCGCACTCAAAGCCGCCAAACAAAGCGGTTGTGCCACCGCTTTGCTGGCGTGCAATAAACAAGCCAATACCACGCACGCGGATATTTTTATTTTTCTACCCACAGGGCCTGAAGCATTAAACGGCTCTACGCGCATGAAAGCCGGCACCGCGACCAAAATGGCATTAAACGCCATTACTACCGGGGCGATGGCACACGCGGGCAAGGTGTACCAAAATTTAATGGTGGACGTACAACCCACCAATCAAAAATTAGTTCGCCGCGCCACGCGGCTAATCAGCACGATTTCCGGCGCCGATGAAAAAACCGCCGCGCGCTTACTGACCGCCAGTCACAACCGCGTTAAAACGGCTATTGTCATGCACGTGAAAAAATGCCCCGCGGCCCAAGCGGAAAAGTTACTTAAAAAACACCACGGATTTTTAAGAGAGGTGTTGCGTGAAAAGTAAAAATCTTGCACTTGGCTTGATGAGCGGTACCAGTTGCGACGGACTGACTATTTGCGCCGTGCAGCTCAAACCCTTTGCCGTGCTGGCTTTTGAAAATTATTCCTATCCTCCCGCTTTGCAACAGCGTTTGTTGCACGCGTGTGATTTACGTGCGCCGCAATTGTCTGCTTTGCATTTTGAACTGGGCAACCTCTACGCACAAAAGACAAAACAGTTTTTGAAAAAATATAAGATTCCCGTTTCTAAAATTTTATGCGCGGGTATGCACGGGCAAACGGTTTATCACGGGCCGCAAGACCGCGCAGCCAACACCTTGCAAATTGCAGAGCCGTCTTTTTTAGCTGAACTATTAGGCTGTCCGGTTATCAGCAATTTCCGTGAGCGCGATATCGTGCTGGGCGGTCAAGGGGCACCGCTTGTTCCGTTTTTTGATGAATATGTTTTCGGCAAAGCCGGCCCAAAAATTTTGCTTAATTTAGGCGGCATCGCCAATTTATCTATCGTCGGAAAAAATATAAAAACGTACGGCTTTGACTGTGGTCCCGCCAACACCTTAATGGACCTAGTTTGCCAAAAATACTTACACCAACCGTTTGATAAAAACGGTGCACGCGCCGCCCAAGGCACATCGGATAAACAATTGGTAGCGCAGTTACTTGCACAAAAATTTTTCACGCAAAAACCGCCCAAAAGTTTAGACAAAAATACTTTTGGCGCGGCTTATTTAAAAAAACATTTTGCCGCATTTAACTCTCCCCGTGTAAATGATTTATTGGCCACTTTAAATTATTTTACAGCCGCCGCAGTCGCGCTGGCTATTAAAAAATTTGTACCTGCCCGCGAGCAGAAAGAAATTATTGTTTCCGGCGGTGGTGCTTATAATAAAACACTACTGTCGCATTTGCAAAAATTGACTCATTTGCCCGTTGTTACGTCTGAAAAGTACCATTTGCATCCGCAAGCTAAAGAAGCCGCCGCGTTTGCCTTGTTTGCCGCACGAGCAGTTCAAGGCAAAAGCAATCATTGTCCGCTTGCCACGGGTGCACGTAAAAAAGCAATTTTAGGGAGAATTACACTATGAACATCAACCGTCTTATTTTCCCCGGATTTTGGTTTGGCAAAACACAGCGCGAAGATGCGCTGGAACTGGCGCGGCGCGGCGTAGGCGGTTTTTGCATTTACGGCGGTACGTTGGAAAACGTACGCCAATTGGTGCATGATTTACGCGCGGCCTCTACCTTAAATCATCTGTTTATTTGTGCCGATTATGAAGACGGTTTGGGCAAATGGATACCCGGCACTACTTGGGTATTTTCCAATTTAGCTGTGGGAGCAAGCCAATCGGAAGAAATTGCTTATCAAAAAGGTCTTACGCTCGCGCGTGAAGCACGCAATTTGGGCGTGGATTGGATTTTTGCCCCTGTGTTAGATTTATGTGATGAGCCGCAAAATCCCATCGTTAATACCCGCTCTTTTGGCGCAAACCCTCAACAAGTTGCCCAATTAGGCGCCGCGCTATGCCGCGGGCTGACCGACGGCGGCGTACTAAACAGTATCAAACATTTTCCCGGACACGGCCGTACCACGCAAGATTCGCATTTGCGTTTGCCTACTTTGAACCGCACACGGACGGAACTGGAACAAAATGAGCTTGTGCCTTTTCGCGCGGCGTTGCCGTATGCCGATAGCGTAATGGTGGGCCATTTGTGTTTGCCTGCCTTGGACGATAAAAACCCCGCGTCTTTATCTCCCGCGGTGATTACCGATTTACTGCAAAATCAATTAGGATTTACGCGTCTGGTGCTCACCGATGCGCTGTGTATGAAAGCCATCGGCGATGAAAAACACGCCGCTTTGCAAGCGCTACATGCCGGCGCGCATATTTTGCTGGCACCGGAAAATCCTTTTGCGCTATCTGATTTTTTGCAAGCGCAAAGCGGACTGGAAGATTTGCTTGAAAACGCAATTTATCGTCAAGAGGCTCTACTGCTGCGCTTGCCCGATACTTTCAAAAATGGTTTAGAGGCACCTGCTTTTAATCAAAAATACGCCGCGGCTTGCAGCGTTTGGACCGGGCAAAAAATTACACTCAAACCCGGACAAGAAGTAACCTATTTGGAATTAGGTAACGAGGAAGATTTTGCCGCCCAAGCTTTTTTGGCCACCTTGCAAGCCAACGGTATAAAAGTTAAAAAATATGACGGATGCCCTGCCGATACATTGCTGGCGGTTTCTTTTTCCAATTACAAAGCTTTTAAAGGGCATATTAATTTATCCGGCGTGGAACAAAACAGTTTAATCCGCGCCACCGAAAACAGCAAACAAAGTCTTTTTATCAGTTTCGGCAGTCCTTTTGGAAGTGAAAAAATAAACGCGCTTTGCGCACGTTTATTTTGTTTCAGTCCCGCCGAAGAGATGCAAATTTGTGCCGCGCAAATTCTTTGCGACAAACAAACCGCACAAGGCAAAATGCCCTGTTAAATTTTAATACTGCGTTCTGTTTTCTTCTTCGTCCCACACTACAAACGGTAATTCCTCATCGGGTATAGCTAGGTGTACGGTTAAGATTTTGCGCTCGCTGGGAGTCGTGGTAATTTGTTCATAAATAAAATTATCATCAAACCCGTGACGCGCCGCACAATGACGGTCTGCCGCAAAAAATAATGCCTTCGGACGCGCCCAATAAATCGCACCTAAACACATCGGGCATGGTTCGCAAGAAGAATAAATCACACAGTTTTTCAGCTCAAAGTGCCCCAGCTTTTTACATGCTTGGCGAATAGCATTTACTTCTGCATGCATGGTAGGGTCTTGGTCTTTTAATACTTCATTGGTCGCGCGCGCGATAATTTCTCCGTCTTGTACAACGATCGCCCCAAACGGGCCACCGCGCCCGGTGGCCACATTTTCGCGTGCCAAATTAATCGCTTCTTGTAAAAAATGTTTATGTATTTGCAATTCTTCTTCCGTCATACCGACCCCCTTCGCGTCGCGTTTTATTATATTATAATTTTACCGCGCGCGTACCGTTACGCTCATTTTGTATTAGTTCTTTATCCTGTATAATAAAGCGGTTATTGCCCGCCGTAATAAAATGAATCTTTTTATACGAAATATCATAAGACAAACCGTCTTGCTTGCCATGGTAACCGCGGTTAATCCATAGCTCGTTTTGTTTGTTCAGTAACATTCCCCAAAGCGCCCGCACCGAAAATCCTGACAGCTCTGTTTCTTCGTCAGGCCAAATATCTTCAAATGCACTTATCACACGGCGCACGCGGACCTGTTCTTGCAAGGTTTCCACATTTTTCATTTGCTTGGTAGCGTTTTCGCTGATCAGCACACCGTCCAGTGTCCGACCGCCCGAGCGTAATACCGCGCGCGCTAATTTTTTGCCGTCTATGCCGGCCCCGATGAGCAATCGTTTACCGCCGGGCGTACGCAGTAAAATAGCGCTTTTATTCCATTCGTTTAACAACCATAACGTCGGAGAATTAAAGAAAGCAAATTGTATGCAGGGCGCCAGTATCATGACCGTCAACACCGGTTTCCATGCGTGTTTAACAAATGTTTTTTGCGGCAAATTAAACAGCAAAAATAACCCACTATAGTATGCAACAATCCACCCCGCTTGCCACGCCGCGGCCGGAACAGCCGCAAACGGTAAAGAAGCAAAGAATTGCACCAATTCCTTAAAGCCGATCAAACTAACCGCCGTTACGGCTTTGAGCAAAAATCCGATTTTAAGCAGTGAAAAAATATAAAACAAAAAGGTCACTGCCATCAAAAACGAAGCCAACGGCACTAGTATCATATTCGCCACCAACCCGACGAAAGATACTTTATAAAATACATTGGTAAATACAGGCAGTAACACCAGTTGCGTACTTAAAGTGGCCAGAAAAATCTGCGCAAAAAATTTCACCCAGCGCGGCCACTTATATGGAAGTTCGTAATTATTTAAACAAATTACAATCGCCAGCGTAGCCAAAAAAGACATTTCAAATCCCGTCTCAAAAATCGCAGAAGGATTAAGCAGTAAAATAATTAAACACGATAAAATCAGCCCCTGAAATACCCCGCTGTTGCGGTGCAAAATATATCCCGCTACCGCGCACGCCGTCATAAAATAGGCACGTGTCAGCGGGGCATCGGCTCCGGCGATTAAAGTGTAAACCCCCGCAATAATCAATGCCAGCCATGCCGTCTTGCGCCGGCCCAATCCAAATAAACCGCAAAAAGCAAACACCACCAGCGTCACAAATCCTACATTACCGCCCGATGCTACCAACAAATGCATCGCTCCGCTGTCTTGGAAATCGGTATATAATTGCTCATCAATTTCCCCGCGTTCACCAAGCAGCACCCCGCCGGCAATCGCGGATAAATTGCGGTCAAAATTTTGTTCAAACGTGTTTAAAATATCGGTCCGCACCCGCACAATCATACGCGCCCACCCACCCGGCGGTGCAATTTGCCGGCTGTCTGCTACCTTGATTTCGGTAAATATATTTTTTGTTGCCAGATAAGATGCCCAATCAAAATTGCCCAGCAAATCCACCGAATAAGGCGCTTTGAGTTTGCCCGTTACTTGCACGGTTTCGTGCCATGCCGGAGCTTGTTCTTGCGCAAAACGCGCATACACATATCCCGTAGCGGCTTGGCCGTTTACGTCTGAAACTTTCAAAATTACATTAGTGCTTTTCTTTTTGACGGCGGGAAAACCAATTGCTTTACCGGTGAGAGTAACTTCTTTTTGAGGGATAAAATGGAAAACATCTTTGGCGCTTGGCGAAGGCGTATAAAATAAGGCCAGTGCCGCCATATACAAAACAACCAACCACAACAGCGGTCTTTTGTAATAAGTATAGTGCATAAACGCTATTAAATTTTAGTGCGGCCTTTTAAGGAATATCCCAGCGTCATTTCGTCAATGTAATCAATATCACCGCCCAGCGGCACGCCATATCCGATACGCGTTACCCGCGCCACCATACCCCGCAGTAAATCAGCCAAATACAGCGCGGTTGTTTCCCCTTCCGCATCGGGATCGGTGGCCAAAATGACTTCTTCAATGGGAGGATTGGCCGATTCAATACGCGCGAGTAATTCTTTGACTTTTACTTGCTCTGCGCCGCGTCCTTCCATGGGAGAAATAGAGCCGTGCAACACATGATACACTCCGTTAAACGCGCCTGTTTTTTCTATAGCTTCAATATCTTGCGGGTCTTCCACCACGCAAATAACGCTATGGTCGCGGTCTGGGTCGGCACAGCGCGCGCACACTTCGCTCTCGCTGTAAGCATGACAAATGCGGCAAAGTTTCACGCCGTCTTTTACTTGCTCTACGGCCGTAAGAAGTTCTTCTACTTCCCCTTGCGGGGCGCGCAAAAAGTACGCCGCAAAACGCTCCGCCTGCCGCGGGCCTACCCCCGGCAGTCTGCGTAACGCACGTACCAAACGCTCTAAACTTTGCATACTATGCTAATACTTCTCCGCCAAAGATATCTAAAAGACCTTGCACTTCTTCCGGCACGGCTTGCGCCGCTAACGGTTTACCCAAAGCATCGGCCGCTTTGGCCGCTTTTGTATCTGCTACCGCCGCAGCCGCATCGGCGGAAAAATCTGCTTTGATAAACGGTTCTTCCGTGCTAATTACAACCGCCTTTTCTTCTCTTGTCGCTACGGTTTTGGTGGGCACGGCAGTAACCGCCGCGGTTTGTTCTGTCGCATTAGCCGTGACGGTGAAATGAATGGCGCGGCCGCCTAATTTAAGTGCCATTTTTTCCAGTTCGGTCAGTTTATTAGACGCCGGAACTTTGTAAAATTCTTTACCTTTTCCAAAATGAATATTCCAATCGTCTCCCTCAAAACGTACCGTGCAATTGGTCAGCGCATCATATACAAAAATGCTCGGCTTAAACGCTTGCACTAATTTTTCCCACAGGGTTTGATTATCGGCGATTTTGGACGGCTTTGCGCTCTCTGCCACGGCTTGCGTTTTAGAAATGTGCGGCGTAGTTTTAGACGCAGTAGCCGAAGTTTTATTTACCGCCGGGGTTTCTTTTTTAGGAGTGGTCGGTGGGGGCAAAGCGCCTTCTGTGCTTTCACCGCGCTCCAACGCTTCCAAACGGCGGATAAAACCTTCCACGTCAAAACAGCTGTCCATGACCGTAAACAATCCGACTTCCGCGCTAATTAATGCATTATCTGCAAATTTGACTTCTTCGGCCAGTTTGTTGATTTTGCGTGAAAGCGCCGCCAGTAGTCCCGGCGTGGCAAGTGCGGTAATCTTTTCCGCCCCGTCAAACGGAGCACTACCTTGCCCCAATGCAAAATAAAACAAATCTCCCAGCGCATTTTTGACATCTTTCAAAAAGGAGTTCGCATCAAATCCTTCCGCACGCAAGGTTTCAAACGCCGCGTGTAAAGACGCACTGTTTTTTTGAATCAGCGCGGTTATAGTTTGCGTCAGCAAATCTTGCGGGGTAAGCCCCAGCATTTCGCCTACTAATTTTTCATCAATTTTGCCGTCGGAATAAGCAATGGCGCGGTCCATGAGCGTCAACGCGTCGCGCAGTGCCCCAC
Source organism: Elusimicrobiaceae bacterium (assembly GCA_017647245.1). Lineage (GTDB taxonomy): Bacteria > Elusimicrobiota > Elusimicrobia > Elusimicrobiales > Elusimicrobiaceae > Avelusimicrobium. The sequence continues at coordinate 2,779 of JAGCKY010000117.1, read as the reverse complement.
CGGCATTTTTGGCAATAATGCGCGCGGCCTTTTCGGTTAAATTAAGTCCTTCCGCTTCAGCCAACTCCAACAAATGTTTCGTAATTTCATCCACCGTAATCGGGCGGAAACGAAACGTTTGACAACGCGAAACAATCGTGGCGGGAACTTTGTGTTTTTCCGTCGTAGCTAAAATGAAAATCACGTGCGCGGGCGGTTCTTCAATCGTCTTTAAAAGCGCATTAAAGGAACTGGCCGAAAGCATGTGTACTTCGTCTAAAATAAATACTTTATAGCGGTCGCGCGAAGACGCCAGCGCCACGCGCTCAATAATGGCTTCGCGCACTTTTTCTACTTGCGTGTTAGACGCGGCGTCCAATTCCAATACGTCCATATCGCCGCTTTGGGCAATTTCGCGACATTGCGGACATTCTCCGCAGGGCTCGGCGGTGGGTTTATCATTACCGTGACCCGTGCAGTTTAACGCTTTGGCTAAAATACGTGCCGTGGTAGTTTTACCACAACCGCGCGGTCCATAAAATAAATATGCATGTGCAATGCGGCCTAATTTCAAGGCGTTTTGTAAGGTTTTAGAAATGCTTTCCTGCCCAACCATGTCTTCAAATTTTTGCGGGCGATATTTATTGGCTAAACTGACGTAACCGGTATTTTCACTCATAGGGAACCTCTCCATATTTTTTGGGCCGCACGTTGACTGCGTTTATAATCCAGACTAATCGCACCCGGACCCAAGCAAATCAGCACGCTGTTTGCCGCAGCTAACAGCAAACAAAAAGCGACCCACACTTTGTTAAACTCTCCTAAAAAAAAGACAAACCCGCATACGCACCCTACCGCCAACGCCAACGCGGCCCAAAAACGCGTATACCACCCTAACAGTAAAAACAACCCTATCAATAATTCCGCCCCGCACAGGCCAAAACAAATTCCTACCGTATAGGGCAAACCCAGCGCGGCGGTATTTACTAAAAACTCACGCCAATAAAGCAAACTCCCCAGCGCCATATACACTAACGCCAACCCAGTAAACAAACGGCACAAAAACATCGCCCAAGAAAAAGCGGTTTCATTGATATTACAATGCATAGTTAAAACGGGTTCGGGCATAATTACTCCTAAAATGTGGTACTGGCCGCCATGGAAAAATACGTTTTACGGTTTTCCTGTTGATTTTGCTCAAACACTTCCACCCCGCCGCTAATCGTGCTTTTTCCCCAATGTAACGCCAACCCGCCCGCAACCGAAATAGTATCGTGATTGCGCGCCAAGTATTTATACCGTGCATACACGGCATACGGGGTAATCCACTGCGTACGGTAACTGAGTCGCACCGCAGAAACATCGCTGACAAATCCCTGCACAATCGCTGTCATAAACGGAATTTCCGTCCAGTTGGAAACGATGTTTTCGGGTGGCTTATGATTATATTTTATCACTTTATTGTAGTGTGCTTGAAAGAAAAATTTTCCTACTTCGCTGCCGACTTCTGCCCCCGCCTGTGTGGCCGGCGTGCGAAAATGCCCCGGATAGGGCGTTCCGTCGGCGTAAGCAGTTAAATCATAAAAATTTTGCCCGGCTTGCAGACGTAAATAGGCGTCTTTAAAGATACCGCATCGGTAACACAAATTATACTTGGCTCCCGCATAATAGCCCATGGCCTCAAAGCCCATACGCCGCGGGATATAAAAACCACCTGCTATTAATTTCAAATCATCGTTTAGTTCGTATTGTATTTCCAAGGCGGCCTTACCTGTAGCGCCGGTTTCGTCTTCTTCTTTATCGCTGATGCGGTAATACCCGCCCGACGGAACAAGTGTTAGATCATTATCTAAGTCCCACACAAAGCCGCCGCGCATAGCCGCATAGCCGCGCTCACCGCTAACGCTGGAAAAACCAAGCTGCCCGTAGCATAACGCACACGGGCAGATCAGTAAAACCAAGTTTAACAGCGCTGTAACAAAACGCATTATTTTGCTTTTTTGGCCTTTTTGTCTTCGTCCTGTAAGAACTTGACGTAATTGGTGGCTTTGCGTTTTTTCCACGCGCCTTTGTGATAACCGTATCCGATAATCAGCGGAATAAGGGTGGTACATTCGCCATATACCATTTGTTCCAAAGCAGTGGATACTTTACCCCAAGAAGAAGCTTCTTTTAAGGTAGAGCCGGAGAGCGCACCGTCGCGTACATCGGCCACCGTAATTTGTACGGCGTATTTGTGCATTGGAATATCCGCGCCCAAAATTTCAGCCGCTACCACGGTATCTTGTGCAAAGTTTTTCGGCACGCCGCCGGACCACATCATTAAGCCCGTTTCATTGGCTTTGATTTTGATTTTGGTCAGTTCCAAGAAATCTTTGGCGCTGTCAATGGACACATGTTTGCCCGGGTGCTGGGTTTGGTGCGCTACAAAACCAAATCCGGCCGAGCAGTCCGAGAAAGCCGGCACAAACACGGGCACGCCATATTTGTAGGCATTGTAAACGATAGAATCTTTGCCTTTTTTATTTTTCTCCAGCCATTTACCCATTTCCCAAATAAACTCGCGGGAAGAATAGGGGCGCGGCTCTAAATAATTGCAGATTTTGTGAATCGTTTCATCGCAATTTTTGAGTTGAACCTCATCGATGTAGGTGTCTTAGATGCGGTCAATGTGTAAATCACGCAACAAATTATCGTCTTGATTGTACGGCGTACCAATGTAGTGTTTATAACCAAGTGCTTCAAAAAAGTCTTGGTCCACAATGTTGGCCCCGTTGGAAACGATAGCATCTACCATGTT